>NZ_QPTY01000003.1:0-144388 GCF_005236045.1 Enterococcus sp. VV15 | reverse complement strand
TCTTGAACCCATCGATACAAGCTATTAGCGTGAACTTCTAGCTGTAGGCTAACTTCTTTAACAGAAAATCCTTCTTCAGTTACCAGTTTTACAGCGGCGATTTTAAATGCTTTATCAAATGAACGCCTTGGCATAATCTAGATCCTCTCTTTCCCTTAATTTATTGTCTAGTTTATTATACCAAGTCCACCCAAAAGGTTAGATTTTTGGTCTAACTTTTTGGGGTCGATTCATTATGAACCTCGTCTTGCGTATTTTATTTTGATTTTTTAAGGTTAATCCCCTTACTTCGTACCGAATAAACGATCACCAGCATCGCCTAATCCTGGTACGATATATCCATGTTCATTTAGTTTTTCATCTAATGCAGCAGTATAGATATCAATATCTGGATGTGCTTCTTGTAAAGCTTTCACACCTTCTGGAGCGGCAACTAAACATACAAATTTAATATTTGATGCGCCACGTTCTTTTAATGCATCGATCGCCATGATCGCTGAACCACCTGTTGCCAACATTGGATCAACAACAAATAATTGACGTACATCGATATCTTCCGGTAATTTAACGAAATATTCATGTGGTTCAAGTGTTTCTTCATCACGGTACAATCCGATATGACCTACTTTTGCAGCTGGGATCAATTCTAAGATACCATCAACCATTCCGATACCTGCTCGAAGAATTGGGATGATTGCTACTTTTTTACCAGATAACGTCTTTTGTGTTGATTTTGTGATTGGTGTTTCAATGACAACATCTTCCAACGGCATATCACGTGATACTTCATATGCCATCAACATAGCAATCTCGTCAACAACCTCACGAAAAACTTTTGTCCCGCAATCTTTGTCTCGAATAATAGTTAGTTTGTGTTGGATCAATGGATGGTCGATCACTTGAAATTTGCCCATTTTTCTGGTCTCCTTTGTTCTGTCGTTTCTTTTTAATTGTAAAACAAATTACGTCAATTGACTAGTATAACTCATGAATTTTCTAAAGAAAATAGCCCAAATAAAAAAACAAATCGATCATACTAAAAAAAACAGTAAAAAATAACAAAAAAGTAAACTAACCACTTATTATTTGTTATTTTTACTGTTTCTGATTACTATAAAACATTACAAGATACGCTACACAGAAGGTATCATTCTAGTCTTCCTTCAGCCATTGTGTAGATAGAGCCATTGCTGCTCGGGTCGCTTTGGTCTGATCCATCGCATTGACCATCACGAAGTCATGGATGATTCCTTGGAAACGTGCTTGTGTAATAGGAACTCCTGCTGCTCTAAGTTTTCGAGCGTATGCTTCTCCTTCATCGCGTAACACATCTGCTTCCCCAGTTAAAATCATTGCTGGTGGCAGATCCCTCAATTCGTCTAAAGAAGCACGCAAAGGAGAGGCTGTGATTTCTGCACGCTCTTTTTCATTTGTTGTATACTGATCCCAAAACCATTTCATACCTTCTTTAGTCAAAAAGTAATTTTCTTCAAATTCTTGATAAGAATCTGTATCAAAATTGGCATCTGTCACTGGATAATACAACAATTGTTTATGGATAGACAGACCTTGACGCTGTTTCGTCAAAAGAGTCATAACAGTGGCCATATTACCGCCAACTGAATCACCTGCTACACTCAATTTCGTAAGATCTAATCCTTTTGATTCTGCTAATTCTCTTAATTTTTGTAAAACAAAATAATTTTGTTCAATAGCTACTGGATATTTTGCTTCAGGTGAACGGCTGTATTCAGGAAATACTACCACTGAATTCGTTCGGACAGCTAACTCCCGAATTAATTTATCGTGGGTCTGAGCGCTGCCAAATACCCAACCTGCACCATGGATATAGAAGATAACTGGTAGCTTATCGACATTTCCTTCTGGTCGCACGAGCCGAACATTGATTTTTCCCCAATCCTTTGTATCTACGATCAGATCTTCAACATCTACTGGTAATTTATCAACTGATGAATCTTGTACTTTTTCTAAAAGCGCACGCCCTTCTTCTGGCGGTAATTCATAAATTCTGGGGTGAGGTGCATTGGCATCGCTAAATTCAACTGCTTCTTTTTCTAATGAAATTCGTTCGGTCATCGTGATTCCCCCTTGTTTTGATAAAGAGCCAAATTACACCTCATATACTAGATAGCTAAAAGGAAAAAGTCAAAAAATCAGTCTGTACTTCGAATTGGCTTCGAAAAAAAGAAGGACGTGACAAAATACTTGTCCACATCCCTCTTTTTTGAGTAAACATTGTTCCAAAAGCAACTTTTTGCAAAATAAAGCGAAATTCGTAAAATTTGAAAAATAAATTCCGTACGCTTCTGCTTATTTCTTGTGGTACAACATTGCTCGTCTTCAACCATATGTTTTATTTATTATATAAAGGATACTTTCCCGTTAATTCACGTACCCCTGCTCGCACTTCATCTAGTTGTGCTTCATTGTCTTTTGCTTGTAGAGCCTTCACGACAAGTTCTGCTACTCTAGTGGCATCTGCTTCTTTAAATCCACGTGTAGTGATTGCTGGTGTGCCGATACGGATACCACTGGTTTTGAACGGACTTAGCGTTTCAAATGGAATTGAATTTTTATTGACAGTGATATTGACACTATCTAAGATTCTTTCTGCTTCTTTTCCATTCAATTCCAACCCACGTACATCAATCAAGACTAAGTGATTGTCTGTTGCACCAGATACTACTCGGGTACCGATTGCTTGATTGAACACTTTTGTCATGGCTTTTGCATTAGAAATGATCTGTTTACTATATTCTTTAAACTCAGGCATCAATGCTTCTTTGAATGCCGCTGCTTTACCCGCTATCACATGTTCTAATGGTCCTCCTTGAATCCCTGGGAAGACAGCACTATTGATTTTTTTAGCTAATGCTTCATCATTGGTCAAAATCATTCCACCACGAGGCCCACGTAACGTCTTATGTGTCGTTGTTGTTGTGATATCTGCATAAGGAATTGGGCTTGGATGCATACCAGTTGCTATTAATCCAGCGATGTGCGCCATGTCGACCATTAATTTTGCACCAACTTCATCCGCGATTTCTCTAAATTTGGCAAAATCGATCGTTCTACCATATGCACTCGCGCCAGCAACGATCAACTTTGGCTGATGTTTTCTTGCTAAGATCCGAACCACATTATAGTCGATGACTTCTGTTGTTGGGTCTACTCCATAGGCAACAAAATGATACGTTTTACCACTAAAATTAACTGGGGACCCATGTGTCAAATGGCCTCCTGCTGAAAGATCCATTCCTAAAATCGTGTCGCCAGGTTCTACTAAGGCAAGATATGCCGCCGTATTTGCTTGGGATCCGGAATGAGGTTGAACATTTACAAATTTTGCGCCAAATAATTCTTTTGCACGGTCAATTGCCAAATTTTCAACAATATCAACAAATTCACAGCCACCATAATATCGATGTCCAGGATAACCTTCTGCGTATTTATTCGTCAATATACTTCCTTGAGCTGCCATCACTGCTTCAGAAACAAAATTTTCGGAAGCAATAAGCTCCAAATTATTTTCTTGTCTTTGTTCTTCTTTTGCGATTGCAGCCCATAAATCAGGGTCAAACGTTTTGTAGTCTACCACAAACAACAGCTCCTCTATATTGTGTATCAAACAGATTTTCTAGCAAACAAAAATCAGTTCAACCTGTAAACTCTCATCTTTTTTTCAATTGAGTTTACTTTATTGCATTGTATCATAATAAAAGCTGGGAACAAGATACGTAAGATCATTTTTCAAAATATTTTTGGTTTGCCGATTTTTTGAGACGATTCATATACGCATTGCCTAGACCAGCTTCAGGAAAAGTTTCCACCAAAATCAGATCAAGCGCCAGGTTTTCCTCATCCAGCCCTCTTAATCCAGCAAATAATCCTTTAGTTGCTGCTTCAACAGAATCATTGAAATACATATATACAGCCGCTACATCAAAGCGAACAGCTTCCGCAATCGTTGGTCCTGCAATCACACCAACACGTAATGCCTTTTCTTTTGCCCAGAGGACTGCCTCATACCAATCCCCTGGACGAACCATCATCACTTGAGTATCTGGTGCATAATGTTTATACTTCATTCCAGGAGATTTCGGTGTTTCAGAACTTTGCACTAAATGGCGATCGATCGTTACGTTACCGCCAGTTACTGCCTCCAATTGTTCTTTAGTCACAGCGCCAGGACGTAATATCATAGGATCAGCTGCTGGATCACTGAGATCGATCACAGTGGATTCTACACCGATTCGAGTAGCGCCATCATCGATGATCCCTGTAATCTTTCCTTGTAGATCATGGAAAACGTGAGCTGCAGTCGTAGGGCTAGGTTTTCCAGATGTATTGGCACTCGGACCGACCAGAGGAACTCCAGCCAACTCAATCGTAGTCAAAGTTTTTTTGTTATCTGGCATGCGAAAAGCTGCTGTGGATAAACCACCAGTCACTATCGAAGGAAGATTGCCTTTTTTAATCTCAAAAATCAAAGTAAGTGGCCCAGGCCAAAAATTCTCAACAATTTTTGCCGTCGCTGGATGAAAGTTATCCACATACGTTTTCACCTGTTCAAATGATGACACATGGACGATCAACGGATTGTCTTGTGGACGTCCTTTTACTGAAAACACTTGCTTGACAGCTTCTGGCAAAAGAGCATTAGCACCTAACCCATACACAGTTTCTGTTGGAAATGCCACCAGTTCACCCGACTTTAATGCTTGAGCGGCTTCTTTTAATTGTTCTTCGTTATAATATTTTGTTTCCACAGTCTATCCACACCCCATTTTTATTGAATACTTGATTTATTCCATTTTATTCACTTCTTATCAACAGATTGTTGATAACTATTTTGTCAATAGTGGATAAGTCTGTTGATAAGTTAAAAAGTCGGTTACATGCTTGTTAAATCAATGTTTTTTTATAATAAAAAAACAGAAAAAAATATTTTCATCCACAACTAATCTGTTACGATGATCATCCGTTCATTTCCGAATAGATCTTTTCTGATACGCACTTTTTTATCAGGAAAAACGTCTTCAAAAATTCTTTTTACAGCAACACCTTGCGTAAACCCTATCTCCAAAAAAATCTTACCCTTTGATTTCAATAAGTCTTTTGATTCTTTAGCAATTTTTTTATAGATTGCTAATCCTTGGTCTTCTGCAAATAATGCCATTTTCGGTTCATATGTCCGAACACTTTCATCCATCAGATCCCATTCAGCGATGCTGATGTATGGTGGATTTGAAATGATGATATCAAACTTTTGCGCACTCACTGGAGCCAATGTATCCCCATGGTAAAAGCAAATATCGACAGACTCCTGGTTCGCGTTTTCCTTTGCTACTGCTAATGCTTGCTCTGATAGATCAACAGCTGACACCTTCCAAGAAGGTCTCTTCGATTTTAAACTGATTGCTATCGCTCCAGTACCCGTACCGACATCAACAACGTCTAATCTTTCATTAGAAGTCTCGTCTAAACACAGTTGGACTAATTCTTCGGTCTCTGGTCGAGGGATCAACGTGTCTTTTGTCACTTTTAAACGATGACCATAAAAATCCGCATACCCTAAGATGTATTGTGGGGGCAAGTGTTTCAAAAGCAGTGCCATATCTTGATCGATCATTTCTTGATCTTTTGTTGATATTGGGTCATTCATATAGATCAACCAATCTGTTTTACTCCAATTTTTTCTTTCAAAAAACAGAAATTGGATACTGTATCCTTCGATCGTTTTGGATTCTAAAAAAGAAGAAGCCCGTGAGAGGACTTCTCGATATGTGGTCTTACCCATTTTGCATTGCTTCCAATTTCGATGTTTGATCGTACATGATAAGTGCATCAACGATTTCATCAAGTTTTCCGGCAAGTATTTGATCGAGTTTTTGGATGGTTAATCCAATACGGTGGTCTGTCACGCGATTCTGTGGGAAATTGTACGTACGGATTCGTTCAGAACGGTCTCCTGTACCTACAGCAGATTTACGATTCGCATCGTATTCGCTTTGTGCTTCTTGTTGAATTTTATCGTACACACGTGCACGTAAGATCTTCATTGCTTTTTCTCGGTTTTTCAATTGAGAACGTTCATCTTGCATCGCAACGACGATTCCCGTAGGCAAGTGTGTTAAACGAACCGCTGAAGCTGTCTTATTGACGTGCTGTCCACCAGCTCCAGATGCATGATAAATATCTGTACGGATATCTTTATCTTCGATATCGATTTCGACTTCTTCTGCTTCTGGCATCACAACGACTGTTGCTGTTGACGTGTGGATACGGCCTTGGGATTCTGTTGATGGTACACGTTGTACACGGTGAGCACCACTTTCGTATTTCAATTTAGAATAGACATTATCCCCTGTAATCATCATGATTACTTCTTTGTATCCGCCAATACCCGTGATGCTTGCTTCCATGACTTCTGTTTTCCAGCCTTGTGATTCTGCATATTTTTGGTACATATTGAATAGGTCTCCAGCAAATAATGCTGCTTCATCCCCACCTGCGGCTCCACGAATTTCCATGATAATATTTTTATCGTCATTAGGATCTTTAGGAAGTAGTAGAATCTTGATTTTTTCCTCTAATTCTTCCTTTTCCTTTTTCAATTCAGAAAGTTCTTCTTTTGCCATTTCAGCCATATCATCGTCTAATTTTTCACCAAGCAACTCTTCGGTATCTTTGATTCCTTGAACGACTTCCTTATAGCGACGATAGACTTCAACTGTTTCACGAGTATTTGCTTCTTCTTTTGACAATTGCATAAATCGTTTTGTATCCGTGATCACTTCTGGATCGCTTAGTAATTCACCAAGCTCTTCATAACGGTCTTCAATTGATTGTAATTGATCGTACATGCTTATTCTCCTTCTGTAATAATCGATGGGTGGAAATAATGTTTCCGACAAACCGGGTAATAGGCTTCATTGCCACCAATTTGGACTTGGTCCCCTTCATATACGGGTTTCCCATCAATATAATGTAAATTCATAATTGCTTTTTTATGACAAAACCAGCAAATGGTCTTCATCTCTTCGATTTTGTCTGCATAAAGTAATAAATATTTTGATCCTTCAAATAATTCATTTCGAAAATCATTTTTCAAGCCAAACGCCATCACCGGAATGTTTAATTCATCAACAATTTTCGTGAACGCAATAACATGCTCTTTTTTTAAGAATTGCGCCTCGTCAATCAATATACAATACGGTTTATTTTCCATTTTTAAAATGACATCATAGACATCTGTTTCTTCAAAAATCGGCATTGCTTCTCGTTTTAAGCCGATTCGGCTAGAAACAACTCCTACGCCGTCTCTTGTGTCGATACCACTTGTCATTAACACAACTGGTTTATTTTGTTCTTCATAATTATGAGCTACTTTTAAAATCTCGATTGTCTTGCCGCTATTCATTGCGCCATACTTAAAAAATAGTTGTGCCATTCCCTCGTTCACCTTCCAGTTTGTTCCTATGGTATTATACTTGATTTTCATCATTTTTTACAGTGAGAATTTTTCAGTCCTAATTAGTTCGTTACCAAAAACCAAGTGCATAGAGTTTTATAACTGATTAAAAGGGATATTTTCACTAGTTTTTATCACTATCCCCAAGGTCAGAAAAGACAGAAAAAAAGAGGCAGTCACTTCTATCAGTGATTGTCTCATTTTTACTCTCCATCAGATGACGTTGATTTCATTGAGTGGCCAGTAACGGAAAACAACTTTCCCTTGGATCATATCTTTATCGACAAATCCAAACATCCGACTATCTTTAGAAATCAGACGGTTATCACCCAGAACCAGATACTCTCCTTTAGGCACCGTATAGTCAAAATCACTTGTAAATTTTTGTGCATTTTCTGCTTGTGCCTGAAAAGCTTGGCTATAGGAATATTCATCTTGTAGCTTATCATCAGCAAATTCTTTTTTGAATTCATCTAAGTAAGGCTCATCATATTTTTTTCCATTGATCGTTAACTGATCATTTTCCATTTTTACTGTATCTCCTGGTAAGCCGATGATACGCTTCACGATCATCCGATCTTCATCTCCAGGTTCTTTGGTTGTTATGATGTCAAAACGCTCATATTTTGAAATTTTTGATGAAATCAATCGCTGACCATCGTTCAAAGTTGGATCCATTGAATGTCCATTGACAGTGACTGGTGTGAATACGTAAACACGCGCTAATAGAAGGGCTGCTAGTACTAGAATCAGAATACCCCAATTTTTCAAAAATTCTTTCACAAAATACCTCCCGTATTTTTATTTTTAACCTTTTATTCGTGTACCACTTTATTTTACCTTTTTTGGAAACTAAAGGAAAGAATAAGTGCACATTCAGTTTACACTATCAGATGTTTTTTTTAGTGTAGCAAAAGACTGGAACAGCTTTTTTAGTTCCCGCCTTTATCCTTTTTATCAGTTACGGGAATGTTTTCTTCGTTGACTCCTACTGTAAATCATTGGTTCTTCTGTTTTCTCTGGTTGTTCTTTTTTGACAATCAGTTTCAAACGATAAGGTTCATGGTACCTTAAACCATCTTTGACAAAATCACCACCGACGATAAATAGTCCCACTGGTTCGATCGTATCTTCAGCAGATGCCACAGTCATTCGACCAACTGGCTCCATCTCAGAATAACTACGCCCAATATTTAAAATATATTCTTTGTCAGAAACTTTTTTTACATAATAATAGGGATATAACGTATTGCGATCTACTAAAAAGCCATCCATTCTCCCAAGATCGTTGACCTTGATCTCACCATTACCGATCAGATAGCGCATGTTCTCGGCTAATTTCAATTGATAGTCTTCATCGTAAGAAACTACAGCTTCCTGTGTATTTACTCTGTCAATCGTTCCATTATTTGCCATTGTATTTTCTTCATCTTGGATATTAAATACTTCATCTGGCAGATACTTCACAAATAATTGCGTAACATCTGCCTTCACGTTTTTATCAAGAAAATAGTAGAAAACATTTAAAATGATAAAATAAACAAGAATCAAAAAGGCGATTCCATATAGGAAAAATTGTAAATAATTTTGATTTTGCCATAGTCCATAAACGATACGCAAAAGATAGAGCGTTGGGATCACACTTAAAATCGTGTAACCGCGGTTTAAATATTTCGGACTAATATCTAGATAGCCTAAAAATTTATGCACACTATTGATAATATCTAATAAAAACGTCATTGTGAGTCACCTGCTTGCTGATTATTCGTCTGTGTCTTTGAGTTTTGAGTCGGCGCAGCATTTTTTGCTGTCGCATCTCCGTTGTTTTGTATAGACGAACTTGGTGTTGTGCTGCTTGGCGTAGTGGTTGTACTTGTATCCGTACTGCTTCCACCGTTAAAATCATCTGTCGCCGTATCTTCTGAGCTGCTATTTTCTTGGTTATTATCCTCATCTGTACTACTTGAAGGAACAGTAGAATATGTGGTTGTACTTGTTTTGTCCGTCGTATCTTGCGAAACACTTGATAAAGTCGTAGACTCATCACTCGTTTCAGTTGTTTGCGTTGTTGTATCCCCTGTAGTCGAAGCGGACGTTGTCTCCTCTGTCGTAGTAGAATTTGATGGGGCACGATAACTCGAACTATTGACCACACCGGTTGCAGTAGCCACAATTGTTGAAATAGTCAAAACCGCTATTGGTTTCAAAATAGGTGCTACTTTTCGCATCATATCTCATCCTTTGTTTTTATTTATAGCTTTTTCATTTTTCTATCCAG
The DNA here is from genome assembly GCF_005236045.1 of Enterococcus sp. VV15. NCBI lineage: Bacteria > Bacillati > Bacillota > Bacilli > Lactobacillales > Enterococcaceae > Enterococcus > Enterococcus sp. VV15. The sequence goes on along the minus strand of NZ_QPTY01000003.1, from coordinate 134,615 downwards.
TTTATGTGCCAAATCTTACGTGCCACAGAATAGTTATTATATCTTATATTTACCATAAATTTATTATTTTTTTCTTACGTTTGTTTGAAAGTTTTATTATAGCTTTAGTCAAAAGTGACTGTTGACTCTGCTAGGTATGCCTTTGCTTCACGATTCACTTGTTTCAAGTCACATCCTTGTTGTTTCGCGGCAAACACACAGCCACAATAGCATTGACGATAGATATCATACTCTTTGCACATCTGGATGGAACGTTCATATCCCTTATTTTTCTTAAAATCGCTGGGAAGATAACGGGTACCGTAGATTTTTTGGATATCCATGCCGATTTGATTGATCAATGCTGCATTCTTTTTAGGAGAAATCGTTAGCGCACTCCCAAAATAGTCATAGCCAAGTTCTTGGGCTTTTTGCGCCACTAGATCGAGGCGCATATTGAAACAAGCGCTACATCTTGCTCCGCCTTCTCTTTCATCTGCTAACTTATTTTCTAAAACCATTTTATTAAAGACAATCGGTTGGTAGTCATCAACGATCAACTCTACATGGTTATTCGTTTGCTCATTAAATACATCGACAAACCGCTTTTGCTCGTGGAGTCGTCTTAAATACTCACTTTTAGGTTGGATATTCGAATTTGAGAAAAATAAAGTGACCTCCGCATGCTGACACATAAATTCTAATGTATGTGTACTACAAGGCGCACAACAAGTGTGAATCAATAATTTAGGTTTCGTTCCTTCTTTCTCCCATTGCTGAATCATTTTTTTCAAAACCGTGTCATAATTTATCTTTTGGTTTTTCATTTTTTCAACAATCAACTCTGCATCAATCATAGTCCAGATCCCCACTCTACTCAAATAACTCTTATTATAGGCTATTTACTCTTAAATCGAAAGATAACGTCGTATTTGTTTAGAATTTCTTTGAGTATTTTTTTCAATCTCGGTATACTAAAAGAAATAACCTATAAAGGAGGGTCGCATCTTGCAATTGAACCTTTTCTATCGAAAATTAAAACGGCGAAGTCAGCGTTATGCTACAACCCATTTTTCATCCATCCAGATCATTGTTTTTTATTATGTATTGATGACGATTGTTTCTTTAGGGCTATTCTATATTCCTATTTTTCGTCAACCAGATAGTCATGTTCCATTTATTGATATGTTGTTCATGGCTATCAGTACAGTTAGTGTTACTGGACTGACGACTTTTGATATCAGCTCCGTATTTAATGATAATGGCGTCATTTTACTTGAAGTATTATTTCAAGTCGGTGGTTTGGGTATCATGATGATCTCTACTGCGTTCATCATCTTTTCTAAACGGAGAATTACCTTGAGACAAAGACAATTGATCATGACAGACATGAATCAACCACGTTTATCAGGAATCGTTCGTCTGATTCGGATCACATTTACGATCTTACTGTGGTTCCAAATCATTTTTGGTACATTCTTCTCGATTTATTTTTATTATCGAGGCTATTTTGACCATTGGCGGGACGCCATTTTTTATGGATTCTATCAATCCATATCTGCAGTGACTAACTCTGGTTTCGATGTGACAGGCCAGTCCATCGAACCCTTTGCACATGATTATATTTTCTTGATCCTTATCATGTTTTTGATTTTTATTGGAGGGATCGGCTTCCCTGTCTTGATGGAATTTCGTGAATGGTTACTTTACAAACGATCGAAAGCTAAGCTACCATTTCGTTTTTCCCTTTTTACAAAGTTAGCCGTACTAGCCTTTGTCATCTTGTTCATTGGAGGAACCATCTTGATCTATCTTCTTGAGAAAGATCATCTATTCCAAGATGCTAGTTTAAGTGTCCAGTGGATCAATTCGATGTTTTATTCTATGACCACAAGAAATGCTGGTCTGCAGATCCATGATTTAGGAAATTTCCAAATCACTACATTGATTATTTTCTCCTTACTCATGTTTATCGGTTGTAGCCCTAGTTCAGTTGGTGGTGGTATCCGTACAACAACTGTTGCGATCATTGGCCTTTATCTTTATTCGTTCCTTAAAAGTGAAGATAACATCAATATATTCGGCCGAAAGATCGACGAAGACGATGTGCGAAAATCTGTTGTTGTCTTCATGTTATCTTTGGGAATGTGCTTTTTTTGCATCGTTTTCTTATCCGCAACTGAAAATCAGACCTTGATTTCAATCATCGTTGAAGTCACTTCTGCTTTTGGAACCACTGGTCTTTCTTTAGGCATCACTGGAGACTTATCGATTGTTGGTAAAATTACGATTGCGGCCCTAATGTTCATCGGCCGCATCGGCATGCTTTATACGCTGATGCTCTTTGTCCCTAAAGAAACACGAGATTTAGGTTACGAATACCCAACTGAAAAAATCATTATCGGTTGATCTCTTCACTCTGTTCGAATAAGTAGCGTGGAATGTGGGACAAATCTAACAATCAGGTTTGCTACAGACTCTCGAATAAACGACGTCCAAAAATCAGGTTTTTCGGAAATTTCAAAAAATGATCGTGGAACAAAAGTAAGAAACGCTTTTGTCTCATTCTTTAAAAACGAATAAACGGTGGGAGCAGAAGCAACTCCGAGAAATAAGCCGAAATCCACAAAATTTGAAAAGCAATTTTCGTTAATTTCTTCTTATTTCTCGGAGTTAAACACTTCTGTCCCAACCTTTTTTTTATCCAATTTCTCAAACCTAAACGACTTTTGTCTCGACCTCTTCTAAATACGAAAAAACAATGGATCAAAAACAATTCCTTCAGAAGTAAGTCAAAATCTGCAAAAATTTGAAATACAAATTCCGTGATCTCTCATTTTTTGGAGTGAAACATGGCGCGACCGCGTTTCTTTTTCGTTTTTCTTCCTTGGTATCGTAATCATTTCTTAAAAAAAAGAAAAGCAATTTAACCTTTTTTTGAACATATGGTATTATTAGTTGAATTTACTCGTCGCTAAGACGTTTTTGGAGGTTACATAATGGGAATACGCAGCCAATTTGCGATTGCTGTCGGAAAGACATCACAATGGGCATTAAAAACCTTCTTAAAAGGAGGTTCAAGTTTACCTGGTCAACTTGCACTTAAGATCGATCCACATCTTTTAGATACCTTAGCTAAGGATTATCAAGTAGTCGTAGTAACCGGTACAAACGGAAAAACACTCACTACAGCCTTAACTGTAAATATATTACGTCAGCAATACGACGAAGTTTTAACGAATCCGACAGGAGCTAACATGGTCCAAGGAATCGTCTCCACCTTTTTACAAGCAAAACAAAAAAAGGGACAAAAGAAATTCGCTGTACTGGAAATCGATGAAGCTAGTTTAAGTAAAGTGACAGAGTACATCAAACCAGAATTATTCTTATTTACGAATATCTTCCGTGATCAAATGGATCGTTATGGGGAAATCTATACGACATATAAAATGATCGTTGATGGTGCGGCAAAGTCTCCAGAAGCTACGATCATCAGCAATGGTGACTCACCGATCTTCAATTCTGCTGACACAGTTAATCCACGCAAGTATTACGGATTTGATCATAAAGAAGACCGTGAACAACTGGCTCACTACAATACAGATGGTGTTTTGTGTCCGAATTGCCATCATCTCTTACATTATAAAATGATCACTTATGCTAATTTGGGGAAATACTACTGTCCAAACTGCGATTTTAAGCGACCTGAATTAGATTATCGCTTGACTGACATGGTAAGAATGGATAATGTATCTGCTGATTTCGTCATCGATGACCATGAATACAGCATCGAAGTCGGCGGAGTGTACAATGTCTACAATGCTTTAGCAGCTACCGCTGTTGCAGAATATTACGGCGTTACTCCTGAAAAGATCAAGCAAGGACTTGGCTATGATGAAAAAGTCTTTGGTCGACAAGAAATCATCGATATCTCAGGGAAAAAATGCACCTTGGTCCTTGTAAAAAATCCTGTCGGGATCAATCAGGTGATCGACATGATCGGTTTGGCACCTTATCCGTTCTCACTTGTTGCATTATTAAATGCTAATTATGCAGACGGAATCGACGTTAGTTGGATTTGGGATGGGAACTTCGAAGATTTTGCAACTATGGATATCCCTGCTGTCGTTTCAGGTGGTGACCGTCATACGGATATGACATTACGTCTAAAAGTTGCGGGTGTACCAGAGGAAAAAATCACGGAAACGAAAGAAATTGCGGAAACGATTGAAGCAATCAAAAAACTACCGACTGACCATGTTTATATTTTAGCTACTTATACAGCTGTCTTACAGTTGCGTAAAGAACTAGCAAACCAAGGATTTATTAAGGGGGGGATGAATCGTGGCTAATTATGAATTGACTATTGCTCATCTTTATGGAAATCTCATGAATACTTATGGTGATAACGGAAATCTATTGATGCTCAAATATGTAGCAAAGAAGTTAGGGATTACCTGTCATACTGAAATCGTCAGCATCCATGAACCTTTTGATCCTGATAAGTACGATTTAGTCTTCTTTGGCGGAGGACAAGATTTTGAGCAATTGATCATCTCAAAAGATATCCAAGAAAAGAAAGAAGCATTGACAAACTATATCGAGAATAATGGCGTAATGTTGGCTATTTGCGGTGGCTATCAGCTTTTAGGCCATTACTATATAGGCGCAAATGGCGAAAAGATCCAAGGAATCAGTGCGCTGGATCACTACACACTAAGTCAAGAGAACAATCGTTTTATCGGGGACATCGTGATCCATAATGAAGAATTCGATGAAACGTATTATGGTTTCGAAAATCACAATGGGCGAACTTTTTTAGGTGAGGGTGAACGTCCCTTAGGTAAAGTCGTTCAAGGCCAAGGGAATAACGGAGAAGATAAATCCGAAGGTGTGATCTATAAGAATGTCTACGGTTCTTATTTCCATGGTCCGATCCTTGCTAGAAACGAACATCTGGCAGAACGTTTGATTCGCTTATCCTTAGAACAACGATATGGAAAAAATTTAGATTTACCAACTTTGCAAGAAGCACTTGCATAACAAATAAGAGACAGAGAATCGATTCTGACACATGAGCGTGGGACAAAAGTAAGAAACACTTCTGTCCAGCCTCGTCCGAATAAATGGTTTCCTTGTCTCTTTTTGTCCATTTTTTTGTGCTATCTCCTAAGTTGAACACTAAGCCTTCACTCTGTCTCCACGGCCCCCTCCCCTATTTTTTCTAATCTCTCTTGCCATAAAGAACTGTTTTTATGATCCTCTTTTTTCTCATAAAGCTCAATGAAATCATTGATGATCATTGCTTGATCGATATATGCACGTAAAATTTGTTTTTCCTCTTCCTGATTAATCAATCCAAGCACTTGTTGGGCTTCTGAGATTTTTCTTTCTTTCAGAAATGCTAGTGCTTGCCGTTGATAGCCTTCATCCAATTTTCTGGATAATTCATCGCTTTTCAAACGTTTATTCAATACTTCTGCTTCTGCCAACATCCCTAATTCAAGGTAGGCCAATGCCAGCATTACTTGCCGTCTTTCTGACAACGTTTTAGGATAATGTCCGATCACCTTTTGCCATTCTTTCGCCACGAATGCTAGATCGAACTGAGCATTTTCCGATGGAAATCGATCATTTATTTTTTTTAACCAGACATATTCCTTTTCCTCAACTAGATAGTCGACTAATTCATCGTACTGTTGCGGATAAGCTTCTACTGCTTCAAAGTAGTCTTTTTTTTGTAGTAATTGTTCCCAGCTGTCTTGTTTTGCCAGCGTTTCGCTTGCTGTTTTTTCAGAAGGAATAAACAAATAGTCTAAGGAGCGTTTTCCCAGAATAATGAAAGTCGCTATACCGATACTCAAAAGAATGCATCGTTTAGCAAATGTTTTGAATCTACCAGTCTGTGTATCATTTCGCATTTTTAACGGATTATTACGCTCCTTAAATCTCCCTTTCTTTACAGTAGTTTCATCCATTTCTACTGTATTGACATGCGCCGCGATGATCTCTTCGATGGGATCTTTGAAAGGAAACTGCAATTCTAACGTATACAGCAGTCGATTTCTTCGATTATAGATCCGTATTCGACAACTACCTGAATGATTCACTGTTTGCTTATTTATGTTTTCTAATAGCGTTAGTGCCTCAAAAATTGGTAATCGGTCTTCTTCTATCCCTAGTTTTTGTATCCGATCAATCAGTACGATTTCTTTTGCCACTAAAAACCCCCTTTTTCATTGGACCCATGCTTCACTTTCTTGTCTGTTATCAAGGCTTTGAGAATTCCAAATATTCATAGTCGTCTACCAAAAAATCAGTTTTTACTTCATCATACAAATAAGTAATCTTTAATGTTACTATTTTTTCAAAATTTCTTGTCACTACGTTACCTTCTTGATTGACTAAATCAATTTTTCTCTTTATTTCACTTATAACTTCGAAACGCCGATCATTTTCTTTTCGAATATAATTTTTACTGTCAAGAAATACAGAGTGACTAAAAAAATGCGGATTTGATTTTCCTTGGTCAATTTTTGATTTTTCATTTTCTTTTGCCTTTTCTGTCAAAAAAATCTCATAGTTTGAATAATTTTCTCCACTTGTTTTAAATGAAAAAAATAAGAGTAAAAATTTATTTACTTGTGTATCTTTCAGCACTTCTACAGATGGATCATGTGCTTTTTCTTGCAAATATACCCGCTTTTCAAGTGATCTTCCTATACTGATCATCACGCTTGTACTTAAACAAAAAAATAACCCAGCCAAAACAAAAGCTTTTTTATGACGCATCATTAGTCGTTCCTTTCTACAATCCGGTAAAAATAAACTGGGGCTGCCTGTGCATCTCCATAGTAACCTTCAAACAGCGTGATCACAATATCTCCTTGCTGACCAAACCCTTTTTTCGTTGCAGGTGTACAATGTAAGATTGTCTGCCCTTCATCGTCTAAAAAAAGCCTGTATGACCATAATCACCGGCTGAACCTCCCTTTTCTCCCCAAATAAATAAATCACCCGCTCTAATCTCATTGCGAGTTATTGCTTTCAAAATTGTTCCTTCCAAACCATATAGAGTTTCTGTATTTCCAAAAGGTATGTTGATCCCTAGCTCATTCATTGCCCATATCACAAAAGAAGAACAGTCATGATATGGCCATGTTCCTCGATTGCTTCCTTGTGAATCTTGGACATTTGTTTGATGCAGACTTTTTGCTTTCACTAAAAGCTGTTGAGCGAAAGACGAGCCAGAGTTCCAGAGCAAACTCATATCTGTACTTCCTCCTAACTGAACCAGCAGTTGCTTGATAGCTGGCACCCAGTAATGATTCAGTCCTGTTGGATCGTTGTCTGCGCCTACTGGGCAATACACACTGCCAAGTCGTTCCACCGTTATAAGCTGTCGCTCCACAATCAAATTTTTTAGCGTTCTTCCTGTTGCTTCAATCCCTTCGTCTAAACTTGGATAGCTAACAAGCCCATTTTCAGACATCAAACCAGCTGGATTATTGTTTTCAATAATTCCCTTACTTTTTCCCCAAGCACTTTCATGGATCATGATCGCAGCAAAAATGACAGGCGAAAGACCGTTTTTCTTTGCTTCTGTGATGATTTTGTCTGCTTTGTCACTAAAAGCATGACAATGTAGGACAATAGTTTGACGAAAGCGTCCTTCATCAAATGACTGATTTTGAAAATCTAGCATTTCATCCGGTTTTTCCACATATTCTACTTGTGGAAAATAAAAGCTAGGATTTACCACGTTTGCTTTTTTTGAATATTCAATCGTCAACTCATTTTCTTTTATCACATTCCCGATAAGTTCACCTGCTTTGATTTCCGAGGTATTGTTGACCAGTGGTGAAACATTTGTCAACCGTAGTTTCCGATCATGTGATTCGATGTGAATCACACCATCGGCAATGATTACTTTACCAGCTAAAGGAGAAAAAACTTCTTCATTCTCCTTTGCTTGTAGCTTGATTCCGTTGAAACACGCCTTTACCTGATCCTTCACGTAATAGCCATAGCGCTGATTGATCTGTATGTTTCCTTCTTTGAAGGGCGAATGCAATTCAGCTAGATGGTTGTATGGTCCAACTTCCATTTTAAGATGCAGCCGTTGTTTCAATTCCTCTGACCACTCGATGATTTGGCTCAAATATCGAGTCCTTAGTTGGCTGTTCTTGGTATCTGGATCAAGTTCCCACAATTGATCATGTAACAAGTTCAATTTACTTTTGAATGCTTGATTTGCTAGCTGGAATTTATCTGCTTGTATATCTAAATAGGAAAGAATGCTATCAATATCACTTTTGATTGTCTTTGCTACACGCTCGGTACGCTCGTGATTGATTTGAGTGCCTGAATGTTTTTTGAGAATCAGTGTCTTGTCTGCATCTAATTCTGTTAAATATGTCCAAACCTTTGTCAACTCTAATTCATCCGCCTGTGTCACCATTGAAGAAACCATGCTGAAGATCCCTACCATCATAACTATCAATGAAAGTGTAAGGACTGTTGCAAACTTCAATAAAAAGATTTGTGTCGATGATTGCTTCCATTCTCTTTTTTTGTTACTTCGTCTTCCCTGAAAAAAGAAAAAATTTACTGTTCTTTCTACACGTGATTTACTTATTTTCCTGAGAAAAATTCTATTCCGTACTTCCTCTATCTGCTTGATTTTGTCCCTCACTTCTCTTTTCTTGAGCTGCATCTTGGTTTGCTTTTATCCTTTCCTCTGGATCTGTCGTCATCAATTCATACAGTTTGGAAGGTGATTCTACGATATTGGAAAATGGTAGTATCACCTGACCTGCTCGTATCAGCCCAGCGCCCTTCGCAGGATGGATCAATTGCTTTTGCTGTTCAGCAGATAAGTGAAAAAGTGACGCAAGTTCATCTAAATCACTTTTTGCTTGTTTTAGCATAATGATGAATTCAGTATTGCTCAACATTCGGCGTGCTTTGTCTGAAAGTAGTAAAGTTTCTACATTTTGCGTAATCCCTGTCGGAATAGCTCCCCATTTTCGAATACGGCTCCACAATTCAAAAAAATAGTTTTCACAATAAGGATCGCTCAGCATCAATTGCATCTCATCGATATAAATCCAAGTTGTAATCCTTTTTTCCCGATTACGAACCACTCGATTCCACACTTGTTCTAATACAACCATCATGCCAAAAGTCTTTAATTGGCTACCTAATTGTTTGGTATTGTAGATAATAAATCGCTTATTCAACTGGATATTGGTTGGACGAGAAAAAATAGCTAATGATCCTTCAATATATAATTCTAAGTCTAAGACAAGCGCCTGTGCCTCTTCTTCCGGCTGTTCTTTTAATAAGGAAAACCACTCATTTCCCAGTGTCGGCATGCTTTTTCTCTCTGAATGATAATACTGGACATAAGTCAGCCGAGTAACTCGATCAATGATCGAACGTTGTGCAGAATTCAAGCCCACAGTACCCCCAATCAGTGCTTCAAAAGCAGTCAGAATGAAATCGGATTTCAATTTTATTGGATCTGTTTCACCTTGTAAATCACCTGAAATATCTAATAGATTTATGAAAGTATCTGTATTTGGTGCAATTTTGATGATTTGTGCATCGAAAGCTTTTCCGATCCGCGTATCTTCATCTTCTGGATCGATTGAAATGATTTCGTCTTCTGGATTTTTTAATAGCGTAGTGATTTCTTCATATTTTTTTGCTACACCTTTCCCTGAACCTGAACTTCCTAAAATCATCCCGCTAGGTGTATTCAATCGCTTACGATCAATTTGAATAGCATTTTTTGTTAATTCGTTTCTTCCATAATATTTTCCATTTTCATGACTAAGATCTTGTGCTGTAAAGGGAAGAAATATTGCGGTACTTGTAGTTGTAAGGGTCCGCTGAGTCATGATCCAATTTTTGCCAAAAGGAAGAACAGAATTCAATCCTTCCATCTGTAAATAATCTAAATGATTAAAACCACAGCCATACTTTCTGCCTATGCGTATCACCTGCTTTGCAATATCCGCTAACAGCTCTTTTTTGTCTGTTTTAAAATAAACGAAAATAGAAACAAAAAATAAATTTTGTCCCGCTTTTCTCAAATCATCGAGTAATAATTTTGCTTCATCAATACTGGTTGTCAGCTCATAGGGAACACTAGAATATGGATCATATCCTTTTTGCAGCGCTTTTCTTTGGGAAGCAACTTTATCTCCTTCCATATAGGCTTGTTTTCTTTGTATAAGATGATTCGCTTGATCAGAGGCGATGGGATCAATATGAATAGACAATGTCATTTCTTCAGGAATCTCTAGCAATCCTGAAATAACTTTATCTGTTAAATTAGCAGGATAGTCTTTTAAATATAGTATTTGCCCATACGACTCTTCTATTTCAAAATAATTCTTCTTTTTAACATTTAGACTCATAGGTGCAATACTTGCTTTTGTAGATAATCCGTTATAGATGAGATCAGAATAGTTGAAATCAAAAGAAGCAGTTGATTGTAATAAATGATGTATCAGCCGTAATCGACTCAATCCGTCCATTTTATGACATTTCGAACCGATTTCTGTTAGACTATCACTCAATGTCTGTTCGGCTCTATCTAATAGCTGTTTTGCTTGATCCAGTTTCTTGGCAGGCATGGTAAATGTTAAATAATTTTCTTTGATGAAGTTGTTCTCGCCTGCATGGATTTTTTTACTCAATAGATCATTCAATTCTTCGCGATACTCATCATGCGCATTGCCTATTTTTTTATAGAAAAGCTCCTTCTTTAATTTTTCTTTTCTGATTTTCTTTTTTACGAGTGTAACATTCAAGTGCATCGTCTCTTCGCAACTGTTCAGTAATGCGCAGTATTTAGTAAAAATACCTTGTTGTTCTTCCTTAGAGGCGATTTGATAATTGATATCAGAAAATTGGATACTCTTGGAATAGTAATTTGTACTCAGTTCACAAATTCCACTCTCAAACATCTTTTCGTAACGTAGCATTGATTGGACATTACGTTTAGGTGCCTGCTTTTTCTGTCTTTTTCCACGCTGTTGCTTTTGCTTTTTTAGTACGCGTAAAAATTTAGAATTCTTAATTGCTGTATTCTGTGTATTTCTTGCTTCTTTTTGTTTCCTTTTTTGCCAAGGTCTCATCCAATCTCACCTCCATGATAGATGGATAAGTATAATAGCTGTCGAGTTTAACATAACGCCAACGAATCTGTAGATATTTTTCCATAGGCAGATCATTAGGTTTGATCCAACCAAAAGATAAGATGGGTGAACTAATTGCCATCAAACCGATGCCGAGATCATCAATAGAAAATTGCCAAGTAAAATGATTCAAAAGACCGACGATTAGCGTAATACTCAAGGTTATCATCATTGATATAAATTGTCTTAATGAAAATCCAAAAAACAGCTTTTCTTTGTATAGTAAAATTTCTTTTCTAACCGGGACCTCAATTGCTATCATTCTCACCCCCTACTGCAGTCTATCAAGCGACAGCCATTATCGCCTTCGCCCACTTGTTCGTATAGAATAGACTGATGCATAAAGTCAAACAATTCCCCGAGATAATACAGATAACAGTGATCACTCCTTGGCGTTCCTGAATTGAAAAAAGGGTTTGTACCAATAGTGGATAAAAACTCAGTACCATGAACAATAAGACACCTTGTAACGAAGAGGCACAGATCATTCGAAAAAAATTTTTACCGATCTGATTGATTTCTTCATGAATAAACGTCACTAAAATTATAGGAGAAAGACTAAAATAGAAATACAGCTCAAAAAAACGCAAAAATACAACGATTTTTGTCATGATATTTGTCAGTAGAGATAAGACTAAGGGAATAAATAACAGTAGTAAAAGCGTTAGTTTCTCAAAAAAATTCATTGCTTGTTCTTTCTCCATGATCAAGGAGAAATCAACTACTTGATCCATCTCAGCTTGTATGCCTAGCTCACCGATCCCAACATTGATGATTGTACTAATACCAACAATCGCATGGATAAACACGGTTAAATTCCGCATCATTAATAAACTGAACCCTAATTTTAAAAAAAGTGGTAGGAATAATTCGAATCCTCCGAATGCCGAATAATTACTATAAATTTTTTGAGCAATCTGATGGAATTCTAAAAGCAATAAAAAGCCTAAGACCGAATAAGCAATAGGCTTCACCACAATATCCATGATCAGCAAACTATAGTGATAAATATCTGGTAAGTAGGTCTCTAGATTTTGTACTAATACACTTTGGGGATCATTTGAAAAATTCAACTGTTCTGCAATCGTCTTTAAAACAAACTCGATGGCTCTATCCATGAATAATACGTTGCTCCTCCCCTTATATCGAAATCGTTGCTATCCAAGAACCTGCTGCGATAATCACTGCACCGCCAACAATTTGAAAGATAGCTTGTTGCATTGCTGGCCGTTATGTTCTTTGATCGACATACCTAGTTGGATGATCCCCCACACAGTAAGTAAACTTCCAGAAGCAAGTATTCCTTTGGAAAACAATGCCATTGCCTGTTCAAAATAGTCCATCTCATTCCCCCGTTTCCATATTTTCTTTCGTTGCAAGAACATTTAATTGATAACTGGTCGTTACACGTTCAAAGGAGTCCCTGACACTTAAATACACGAGATACGTACCAGGTAAAGTACTATTGAATGTCCCGCTTACTTCTATTTCTGGAAGTAGTTTTTCTTCTCTGTCATGAACTGTGATCTCTGCTAATGGATCAAATACTTCACCTATAACTATTTCTCGGTCCTTTACACCTAAAAAAACAGGTGGTTCATTAATTACAGTGATCACTCCGTATGCTTTCGAAGATTTTCCATTCGTATCAGTCACCTGAAGTAAAACACGGTATTCACCTAGTTCACTAGTCTTGACTTGACTCCATGAATCTTCATCTACCTCAACAGCTAGTTTTTTTCGGCGTCTTCACGATCTGAAACAATCACCTGCGCCAAATAAGCTTCTTTCGATAGTTGTGAAAAAACATTCACTTTCATATCTGCTTGGATGATCTCAGGAGCCTCATTTATTATGGTGACTTCAACTATTTTTTCCATTGCCAGCTTTCCATATTGATCCTTTACATTGCCGATTTTAAAATAATAGATGCCTTCTTTATTTGGGATGAAATCAGTTTCAATAATATTGGTTTCATTCAATGGAATGTTTCCATCTTCTGCATCCTTTACTTCCACATAATTGAAGATGCTGAATGACTCGTTGATCGCCTGCTCGATTACGACAGGCGCTGAGATGATTGGCGCATCATTGACTACCCGTATTTCTGCATGTGCCACATGTTGTGCACCATGTTGATCTTTCACCGTATAGATCACTTCGTACTCGCCTTCAACAGTTGTATCTAGATTTGTTTCAACGTGAATAGCGGAAGTTAGATCTCCTTCTTCGTTATCAGATGCGAAGACCCCTTTTCTTAAATCCATTGGTTGCCCTATTCGTTGAAACAAAAGTGGTTGTTCAACCGTTATTTTTGGTATGCTATTGATCATGATAGTGAACTCACTTGTCGTTACAAGTCCTTTAGAATCGGTAACTTGAATACGTACCTGTTGTTCTCCAGGTATGGATGTATCCACATCGGTGTAACTGACGTTAGGAAACGGACCGCTCCCATGAATAATCGTGAAATGGTTAGACGGCTCAAAGAAACTATGCTGTTCGACAACGAGATAGGCCGAATGAAGGTTTAGTTTAGCTGCTTGCCACATTGTGGTGACAGAGTCATCTTTGTTATTGACTCTAGATTCGAGTGGCTGAGATAGCGGATTTGATTGCTCATTAATAGTACTTTTTGATTGAACAACTTTCTTTTTTTCTTTTACAAGCATCGTGGTCAAATGCTCAGTTGTATGCTCTAATTGCCGAATATCGGGCTTACTTTGCTCTGTTACTTGATCGATTGATGCAAAGTGTTCGATTACTGAAGAAACAGGATCATGTTTTTCTTCTATCATTTCGTTTTCCGTTGTCTCTTTTTTTGTCGTTGTTAAAACGCCAGTAATTTGCTTTTCAACAGATTGTTCTTGGTGGTGCTTTGCATTGATCATATGACAGCTTCCTAATCCGATTAACCAACCACACAGTGTACTGATAAAAATATAATAGTTCTTTCTTATTGTTTTTTCAGATCGACTAGCTAAGAGCAATTTTTTCATTTATTGTCTAACACCCTTTCTTGGTCTCTTGAGCAATTAATTACTTTTCTTTCGTTGACCATAGATTCGACTACTAACCAAAGCAACGAGTCCAATTCCTATGAATGTGACTATCAATGATCTAGTATCACCAGTTTTAGGTAACATCGGTTGTTCTTTTTTCGGCTCTTTTACTTTTTTCATCTGGATTGTTTGCTCTTTGTTTGTCAAATCATCTTCACGAGCTGCCTCATTCTTTTTTTCCTCTTCATAGTAAAAGATATGGGTCGCTGTCAGCTGCTCCCCATCCTTCAATGTATTTGCTTTTAACTCAAGAAGTACTTCAAAGGTATCTTCTTTACTTTGCGCTGTGTAGGTAGATACATTTTCACTGATGACTTGACCATTTTTAGTATTTTTATATCGTGTGACCACTGTATACGCATGACCGATCTCAAGCCCTTCTCCTTTTATCCAGATCATATCTTTCAAACGATTGGTTACTGTTGGATCGATTTCCTTTTTGCCATCCGCATCAGTAAATAATGAAGAAATCACTAATTCTTCACGCTCATTATAGGCTTCTAGAACGATCCATTCGCCATCTTTTTCTACAGTGATCGAAAAATCTAATGCCGCTCCTAAGGGGAGATACCCTTCAAGGGGTTCTGATTCTATAAATTTATACTTTCCATAAGGTAATGATTCTACTTCTATTTTTCCATCTTTATCAGTGGCATACTCACCCATCAATATTTCTTTCGTTTCCTCATCCTGCTCGATTTTATACAATTCAAATAGGACATTTTTTAAGGGACGGTCATTTAATCGGTCACGTTTGATCACTCTGATAGGTTGACGTGCTAATCGATTCGGCACCTCTAATCGAATGAGTGGATTCGTCTCATTTTCAGTGATACTGAAAATGATGGGGTTCTCTAATGGTAGGTACCCTTCTGGTGCCTTGATTTCATGAAGTTCGTAACGTTCATTTCCCCATGGTAAACTGTCAGTTGTCAGAACTTCTCCTTTTATATTCGTTTCAAAAATGGTTGTGCTCTCAGTATCATTTGGTTTTTGCATAGAGACAAATGCCCCTTTACCATCATCTGCCCAAGTATCGAAAATTTTAAATTGCGCACCTGCATACGGAATCGCTTCTCCTGTATCCTCATCTACTTTGATGATATGTAACCGAGATTCAATGATTTTATCTTCTAAAAAGAAAAAATGTGTATAGCCATCTTTTGTAACAACTACCTCAAATGGTTCAATCAACAAATAACCATCTATCCCCTTTGTTTCTTCGACGATATAGCGATCGTAAGGGAGATCCTCAAACTTAAAATACCCATTTTCTTGCGTCGTTTCCACATACTTCTTTCCTGTTGTTTGAGACGTTGCGGTTAATTCCACACCTGCCAGTGGCGGCTTGATCCCACGATCTCCTGTCAACAATTGATGTAAATTTTCCAGAACCGTACGTGGTATCAACGGACGAGATCCAAATTTATAGCCTTCGATATGCCCTTGGATGACACGATTTTTCACCGTTTTGCTATGGATAGCGACTGTTTCATTTTGCCCAGCATACGTGAGGTGTACGGTATACTTTGTGGGATCAAGAGTATAGCCTTTAGGAGCTTCGATTTCTTGTAGTGTATACGTACCTAGTTTCAACGCTTTTATTTGCCCTTGGACGATTCCATCCGTTTCTTCCATTGTTATTTGCCCCACAGTTTCTCCTTGGCCATTTGTTAATTCATAAACAGCGCCAATAAGCTGTGCCGCTCCTTGTGGGGTATTGCCAGTTTCTTCATATTCTTTGATCACTCGTAGATTTGCTAGTTGCTCTTGGTTATCCTTGATGATAGTCGTTGTTTCATTTGCTTTGATCGTCATTGTGTGTGGTGTCGTATCCAAAATGTATCCATCGGGGGCTTTTATTTCTTGAATCGTCACTTTTGTATCTACTAACAACTCATTCCAAGTGGCGTAGCCATCGGCATTGGTCATGATTTCTTGTACTTGACCAGTTGAAGTCGCAAAACGAAAAACGGCACCTGCCAGTGGTTGCTTCGTAGTTTCATCTACTTTGCGAACACGGGCATTGCCGTTTTTCGTGACATTTACAGTTAAACTTGTCTTCGTTAGATCATTTATTCTTCCTACCATCATATTTTGCGTATAAGGATGCTGGTAAATCAGTGGTACTCCACGGTAACTACTAGCAATGGCATAGTGAAAATCGATATTTCCGGATTTGTTTGCTTCCTTGGTCGCTGTGACCGTCAACTGATTTCCTTGCTTGTTTACCATAAGTCCTGGGGCTATAGCAGAAGGAGAGGATTCATAATTACTAAAAGACCCCGTCGTATCTAAAATCGTCTTGCTTTCGCCGATTTTCAATTCAACTATTTGGTGATCAAAACTTGGTTTGACAAAAAATTTATTGACGTTTGTCATCACACTTGCTTTAAATGTTTGATAGTCTGCCATCGTAAATACTCCCGAAATACTGGTCGGATAAATTCCTTGCTGTTCCCAAGCTAAAATTTGAGTCATCAATTCTTTTTGGAGTGTATGTCCAGTGACGATGATCCCATAATAGGTGATCAAGGAGATTTTCTTCAGTTGTTCAGTATTTTGCGGGGATACTGTGTATCCCCCATTATTTCCTATGCTAAGTGCTGCTCCTTGCTCGATGCATAGTGCAATCTCGCCATTTACTCGTTTTCCATACCAGCCATACTCGCGACCGCCATTGGATAAGTAAATATCGATATTTGCAATGTGTGCATTGGGATCTACATGTATGATTTGATTATCCCGAGTGTCTATTCTTCCGAACTTCTCGTGAATCGAAGAGCGGATATAGTTGGAAGGAACTGTCGTATACAGTTTACCGTTTTCTTGTTGCATCAATTGGTTTTCCAACAAAAAAGTTGTTTGCTGTTCTTTTTCATCTGTCATTTTTTCTAACGCTATAATTGAGGAACTTCCGAGAATGGAAGGAATCAGTAAACTAATCAGAATAAGCAATCGGAAACAAAACTGTCTATTTTTCTTCATTGAATCACTCCCGTTATCATTGATTGATAAGTCTGTTTTATAAATTAGGTTCCTTTAACTTGTGAAATTACACTCTCACTTAACGAACTAGTCGGATCACATAGCCTTTTTTACACCATTCATAGCGCAGGATCCCACTTTTTTGGACTTGATTGATCAGCTTTGCTTTACTGCCCGTTGACCAACCTTCTTTATGAACAGATCGTTCATACTCAGATAAACTAATGGTCTTTCTTTTACCACTACGCATGAATGCTATCAACTGCTGTATTTCAGTCATATTCAACTTCCTTTTCAGCATTTTGGCATAGACACTTTTTGGATAAATGCCAACCTGACTATTTTAGGGAATAGACAACCTGTGACACGAATAAGCCTTGAGAAAAACAAACGTAAGAAATCCTTCTTCAAACAAATAGCTATCACTAGCAATTATTTGCTCCATTTTCATCAATCGTTTATAAGGACACATGATCTGCCAGTTTACCATCACTGACAATACTGCCTTTTTAGTGAGCACCAACATGGATTGACAGTCAATCATCCACATCTCATCGTATCCAATACGAATGATGCTCTTTTTATGCAATTTTCAAAGAACAGACTAGGAATCACCAAGATTTCACTTTAAGCGGTCTCTCTGTATACTGCAATGCTTGTGTTGAATTCATTCTTTTAGCAAAAATCATCCCTCCTGAAGACACGGCTGTTTTAATGTGCCGATAAAGTTTATAATCAGGCAGCTCCTGTTTTGTTTCACGATCAATAAAGTAACCATTACCTAAATTGGCCCAAGTAGAACCATTAAATAAACGGACAGTTAATGCTTTACTTCGAATGGCTTTTTTCGAACAGATCCTTAACACATATATCCCTCCTCACTCTATAGTTACGAATTAATTGAGATTCTTCCAAAAAAAAAAAAAAAAAGAGTTCATATCGCTTTGAACAAACAACGTGAACTCTTCCTTCTTTTTAATGTGAATTTCTTTCTTCGATCAAATCAATACAGTAATAGTAGCTGCTGCTAAAATCAATACGAGACCAATAACTGTAATTGTCATTTCTTTTTTCGTTTTCTTTTGTCCTAAGAACCAAATACCCGTTAAAGTAGCTAATACAACAGATGTTTGTGATAGAATAAAGCCAGTAGCTAAACCATTCATATCCGGTTGAGCAGAGATAAGATAAGTCAATGCAGCAAAAGCAAAGAAGAAACCAGAAAAGATATGTTTATAAGAAA
Source organism: Enterococcus sp. VV15 (assembly GCF_005236045.1). Classification (NCBI taxonomy): domain Bacteria; kingdom Bacillati; phylum Bacillota; class Bacilli; order Lactobacillales; family Enterococcaceae; genus Enterococcus; species Enterococcus sp. VV15. The sequence goes on along the minus strand of NZ_QPTY01000003.1, from coordinate 116,133 downwards.
CTACTTCAGTAAACGCTGATTTTTCATTCCCTTTGAAACTTAAAACTGCTGTGTAGACTACTGCGACTAGCACCATTCCGATTGCTTGTGGTAAGAAGGCATGCATCCCGTCAATCGAAGTTGCTTGAGGTGCAGCTGAGTACGCCCAATAACCAATTTCCCCTACAGCTAACAATAGAACTGCTTTTTTCAACAAATTGCTGTTTTCTTTATCTTTCTTTTCTGACCATACTGTCATCCAAGCACCTAAAATAATCAATACTAAAGCAAATGCACCAAGTAATTTTGCTGTAGTTCCTGGCCAGTTACCTAACGCAAACACACCCCACAAAGATGCACCTAGCAGTTGAAAGGCGGTTGTGATCGGCATTGCACGAGAAGAACCAATCAATGTGAATGACTGGAAGGTGATGATTTGTGCCGTTGCCCAGCCGACACCTGATAAGATCGAAAAGACTAAATCCATTCCTGTAGGTAATCCGATTCCTTTTATTACTGCAAAAACGATTGCAAAAATCAGTGTTCCTATAGTAGAGCCTAAAATTTGGTTGACTGGACGACCGCCAAGCTTAGAAGCAATCGTCGGGTATAACCCCCAACCTAACAGAGGTCCTAATCCAATTAAAAGTGCTGTCGCATTCATTCTATATCCTCCTTATTTGTTTTAAAATACAACGCCGCTTTCAAGAATGATATTCGCATACGGTGTCATTTCCCCTGTGCGAATAAATGCATGACAATTATTTAAATCTGCCTTCATTTCACTATGAGGAATAAACGTAATCGGCGTTTCTGGTAATCGTTCTTTGATTTCTGATAATACTTGAGGGTTGTCTGATTTGATTTCTTCTGCCAAGTAAATGCGCTGAACTTCTAATTCTTCTAAAACATTATTCAGTACTTGCATAAAACTTGGAATACCATTATCCACAGCTAGATCGATTTTTTCAGTAGTCATTGGTACAGGCATTCCTGCATCACCAATACTCAATTTATCAAAATGACCCATTTGTGCGATAACTCGAGAAATATCTGAATTGATTACTTTTGACTTTTTCATACTAAAAATATCCTTTCTTTAATCCAATTCATTTTTATAAGGAATCGATGGTTGTGCGCCAAAACGTTGAACAGTAAGTGAGGAAGCTTTATTTCCATAACGAATTGCCTCTTCCAAATTACTAAAATCTTTTGCCAATAGACTACTCATTGCACCAATGAATGTATCACCAGCTGCCGTTGTATCCACAGCGTTTACTTTAAACGCTTTAACGATACCATTTTTCCCATCTTTTAGCGCGTAAAAAGCTCCTTTGCTTCCAATCGTGATGATCACGACTTCTATTCCTAACGCATGAAGTTTAGATGCTGCTTCTTGTAGACTTGCTTCGTCGCTGATCGTCACGCCAGTTAAAATCTCTGTTTCTGTTTCATTCGGTATGATCATATCTGTTACTTTTAGTAATTCTTCTGGTACATTTTCTAATGCCGGTGCTGGATTCAAAATCGTTTTGACTCCTGCCTTCTTCGCAATCTTGAAAGCTTCAATCGTGCTTTCTATAGCGCTTTCAAATTGAGCAATGATAAAATCGCTCTTTTCGATGATTGCTTGGCTTTTTCTAACTTGTTCTGGGGTAAACGCGTTGTTTGCGCCCGCATGGATCATGATACTATTTTCACCTTGATCGTCAACGATGATGTAGGCTTGACCAGTCGCTTCGTTTTCTAATGTAGCCACACCAGTTAAATCAATTTCTTCTTGGCTTAACAGCTCACTCATTGTTTTTCCAGCTTCATCCGTTCCTACTGCTCCAATAAAATAAGTATCTGCTTCGGAACGTCTAGCGGCTACAGCTTGATTTGCTCCTTTTCCTCCACCTGCTGAAAAGGTTTCTCTTGTATGGATCGTTTCTCCAGGTTTAGGCATATGTTTCACTCGAATCGTACGGTCTAGATTGATACTACCGATAACTGTTACAGTGTTCATTTTCACCACTCCATTTACATTATAAATTAGTTCAAACACTCTTTTAACAACGATTAAAACGTTTTAATTTTTACAAAAAGAATATACCACAGATTGAAAGTGATTTCAAGAACTCTGCTACTAAGTGTAATTTTTCTGAATTTTCTGTCGCAATTATATGACGAAAAGAGAATATGGAACAAATCTAAAAATCAGGTTTGCTACCGACTCTCGAATAAACGGCATCCAAAAGTCAGTTTTTTCGGAAATTTCAAAAAAAAAAGATCGTGAGGCAAAAGTAGGGAATACTTTTGCTTCACGATCTAACAAGAATAAACAGTGGGCGCAGAAACAACTCTTACGAGAAATAAACCGAAATTCACAAAAAGTTGAAAGCCCGTGAATCTCTACTTATTTCTCGGAGTGAAATACCTCTGGTCCGACCACTTGCTTCTATACGTTTTTTTCAAAGAAAAGAACATTTCCATCACTGTTACTTTTGCACGAATTATTTTCCTGGTTCAGAGGCAATGATTGTTAGTTCTCCTTGAACAGTCCATTCGTTGATCTCGTTCGGTAGAATGAAGCTTGTTCCTTTTTCTAACAGGTATGTCTGATTATCCACGATCAATTCCCCAGCGCCATCGATTACCGTCGCCAATGTATAAGGTGCTTGTTTTTTGAAGGAAGTGATTCCTTTGATATCCCATTCATACACATTGAAAAAATCAGTTTCTAAGTAAGTAACAATAGAAGATTGTCCTTTTCGAACTTCTTTGATTTGTAATTCTGGAGTTTTTGCAGGTACAGTAGTCACATCGATCGATTGTTGGATGTGTAGCTCCCGTTTCTGACCGCTTGCATCTTTTCTATCATAGTCATACACACGATAAGTCGTGTCTGAACTTTGTTGTGTTTCTAAAATCATGATCCCTTTGCCGATTGCATGGATCGTTCCACTAGGAACATAGAAAAAGTCACCTTTTTTGACAGGAACTTTTTTCAACAAATCGTCCCAACGGCCTTCTTTGATCATTTCAGCCAATTCTTCTCTGGTCTTCGCATGATGACCATAAATGATCTCAGCACCTGGCTCAGCATCTATGATGTACCAGCATTCTGTTTTTCCTAGTTCTCCTTCATGTTTCATTCCATAGGCATCATCTGGATGGACTTGTACAGAAAGTTCATCTTCAGCATCCAATATTTTGATTAACAATGGGAAAACTGGTTCCGTTGGATGACCAAATAACTCCTTATGTTCTTTCCATAGATCATCTAATTTTTGACCTTTGAATTCGCCATTTTCTACAACGCTAACGCCATGTGGATGTGCGCTGATTGCCCAATCTTCCCCGATTTTGTCATTAGGGATATCAAAACCAAATACGGATTTCAGCCGGCTACCTCCCCAGATTTTTTCTTGAAAGACTGGTTTTAAAAACATAGGTTCTTGCATCATTCTAACTCCTCTCGATTTTCATGATTATTATAGCATTATTTGTTTAATAACGCTTTCTCTTTCAAAAAATTTTCAACGATCTCATCGCGACATTCAATATACGCCTCACGATGGTCTTCTGGATGGACACGATTGGATAAAAAGATGAACGTAGTTTGATCGATCAAGTCAATCAATAAAAATGTACCCGTATAACCAGTATGAAAGAGAATTGGATGATGATCGGTCACATCTCTTTTCAAATCCCATCCCAATGATCGATCCCCGTTTTGAAGTGGTGTTTGATCTTTCAAAAGCTCCTGGATGGTTTTTTCTTCTAAAAACTGACCATTCGCAGTTTTCCCTTTATCCAGATACATTTTGACAAATTTGATGCTATCTTCTAAATCGATAAATAAACCTGCATTGCCTGCATGTTCTGCTAAGACTCTTGCTTTTGGATCGTGTGTGATTCCCCGCAAGACTTCTCCTGATGCCAATTGTTGCGTGGGTACGATTCGTTTGGATGGATATGGTAAAAAAAGGCTATTCATCATCCCTAATGGTTCCAACACTTGTTCTTGGAACAATTCTGTTGCTGGTTCTTGGAAAATCTCTTCCAACATGAACCCTAACAAGATCGTGCCTGCATCAGTGTATTTCACAGCCTTTCCTAACTGATCTCCTGGTTGAAGTTTAAGGTAAGCAGCAATCAACTCTTCTTGTGAAAGTTGATCACGATCAGGAATCCACGTTTGGATATCAGATGTATGGGTCAATAAGTGACGGATCGTGATTGTTTGATTGTCAAAAGCTGGTAAATAATCTGCAAGCGGACGATCCAACTCAATTTTTCCATCTTCCCACAAGCGCAAGACCAAACTAGTTGTCGCAATCACTTTTGTCAAAGATGCTGCATCAAAAAGCAAGTCTTCTTCCATAGGCTGGATCTCTGGGACAACCTGAGCGTTTCCAGCAAAGAAACGTTCAACTTCATCTTTTCGGATGAATGCGCCAACGACACCAGGATAATAGCCTTCTTCTAATTTTTTTAAAATCAATTGTTTTGTTTCTGGATACATGTTCCTCTCCCTTTCTTTCGAAGGATACTCTTTCATTCCATGCCCAAAGCATATAGCTTTCTTTCAGGAGAAACAAGATTTTTCCAATATTTTAGACTTTTCTGCTAAAAACTAAGGATGAAAAATATAAATAAAAAACTCCTACGTATCACATGTCAATACGCTAGGAGCAACTTTCACACGCTAATTTATTTTTTTTCTTCTTTAGAATCTGTCACAAACCACCATTCGATTCCTATAGCATCATAGATGGTCAATACTGTATGCTTTTTATCTAAGAAGAAATCAACTGAATATTCTTTTAAATGTTGGACAAGTTCTTCCATATTCTCTTGGCTGATCACAAACTTCAAAAAGTCTAAACCAATCACTTCGTGGGTCGGAAGTTGGATTGCTTCACTCGTTTCTTCAGTCAGACCAACATGGAAGTCCCCTTCATTTAAAACATACCATTCGTTTTTTTCGTTATGGACTTTTAAACCAAGTAAGTTTTCAAGAAACTTACGTTCTTTGGCACTATCGATTACATTTAAGTGGATTTTTTCAAAATAAGAGCCTGCTGATAATTTTTCGTACTTTTCTTCAGATTTTCGCAACAACGATTCTTGATCCAAATTTTCTGGATCTGCAGACTTCTCTACTGTTCCATCTTCGTGATAGATCTCTAATTCATTACCTTCTGGATCTTTTAATAAGATACCCATACGGCCTTGGTCTTCTAATGCTTTTTCAATTACGTAATTCGCCTTGCGGATACGGCATAGAATATCTGCCATTTCTTCTACGCTTGGAATAATCAATGAGAAGCGGTTGAGCTTTTTGATCTCCCCGAAGTGATCATCTGCTCTGGGGCTTTCTTCAAGCAATAGCATTTCACTGTCACGCTCTTCCGTTCCTAGAATAGCTAGTTCGTTTTCTTCCCGTTTCAAATCAAAGCCAATTGTATTCTTATAAAAATCAATCATTTTATCTCGGTCTTTCACCCGGATTGCCACGCTTTTCAAATAGGTAGCAGACCCCAATTTAAAATCTTTCATTATTCTTGCTCCCCTCTACGTCAAGCTTTATTTTAACGATGGTTCCCATTTCTTTCAAGCGATAAATAGCTTTTTATAAAAAAATGTGAGAATTCTCACTTTTTCATATAATTTTAATAAAATAGTGAAAAAACGATAGTTATAAACAATAAAACGCACGAAACAATCTATGTCTCGTGCGTTAATTTTCATTTTATGAGGCTTCTTCCTCTGAAAATTGACTGTTATACAAATCAGCATAAAATCCATCTTTTTCCATCAAAGCATCGTGATTACCTGTTTCAACGATCGAACCGTGATTCATAACGATAATGTTATCTGCATCACGAATCGTTGACAGACGGTGAGCTACCACAAAACTTGTTCGGTTTTCTAATAAACGATTCATCGCTTTTTGAATCAATATCTCAGTTCGTGTATCTACACTAGAGGTAGCTTCATCCAGGATCAAGACATCTGGATTAGCAAGGAATGCTCGTGCAATCGTAATCAATTGTCTTTGACCTTGAGAAATGTTGCTGGCATCTTCATTTAATACTGTATTATAGCCTTCAGGTAACTTGCGAACAAAGTCATCGACGTGGGCTGCCTTAGCTGCTTCGATTACTTGCTCATCCGTTGCATCTTCGTTCCCATACTTGATATTGTCATAGATTGTCCCTGTGAATAACCAAGTATCTTGAAGTACCATGGAGAACTGTGCACGTAAAACATCTCGTGAAAGATCTCTCGTGTCAACACCATCGTAACGAATGCTTCCGCCCGAAACATCATAAAATCGTTCTAACAGGTTGATCAAGGTTGTTTTCCCTGCCCCTGTAGGTCCTACTATAGCAACCATTTCTCCCGGTTTTACATCTAAACTGAAATCAGTCATCAATAAACTATCTGGAGAATAGCCAAATTGAACATTTTCAAAACGTACTTTGTAAGGTGTATCTTTTTCTACTGGCAATCCTGATTTTTCCTCTGTCATCTCTGCTTCGTCTAAGACTTCAAAAACACGTTCTGCAGAAGCAACTGTGGATTGGATCGTGTTCATCAAACTTGCTAGCTGTGTGATTGGTTGTGAAAATTGTGTCGTATATTGCAAGAAGGCTTGAACATCACCAAGGGACATATTCCCATTCGCAACTTTGACACCCCCAAGAACAGCAACAAATACATACCCCAAGTTTTTAACAAAGTTCATCAAAGGCATGATGATTGCTGAAATGAACTGAGCTTTCCAGCCTGCCGCGTATAGTTTTTGATTTTCTTCTTCAAAAACTTCTTGGTCTTTTGCTGTATGGTTAAATGTTTTAACGATCGTATGTCCACTATACGTTTCTTCTACCTGATTATTTAAAAGTCCTAGACTCTTTTGTTGATCAGCAAAGAATATTTGTGATTTTGGCGCAATGATCATGACGATGATCAAACTTAAAGGAATCATCAATAATGCGACCAACGTTAACTGCCAACTGATAGAAAGCATCATGACGATAACCCCGATCAATGCGACAGCACTCGTTACAAATTGCGTCAAGTTTTGTTGAAGCGTACTTGCAATGTTATCCATGTCATTGATAGCTCTAGACATGATGTCCCCATTTGTATGTGTATCATAGTAAGAAATAGGTACTCGGTTCATTTTTGCTTCTAGATCATGTCGTAATTCATACACTGTTCGTTGTGAAACTCTAGTCATGATAAATTGTTGTAAAAAGTTGAATACCGCAGAAATCAAATACATTACCATAACTGTCGCAATGATTTGTGCAATTTTGTCAAAATCAATCGGAAATTTTGATATCTGTTGGCCTGCTTGTATCTGTTTAGCACCTGCCATGACACCATTGAATATTTCCGTTGTCGCTTTCCCTAATACTTTAGGCGTTTGGATTTGGAAGATTACAGCTGCAATCGCCAACACAAAAACGGCAATGATTGCAACTAAACGTTTGGACATATACCCAAATAATCGTTTAACTGTTCCCCAAAAATTCTTAGGTTTTTCTCCTTTAACGCCAATGTTGCGTCCAGGACCATGTCCGCCACCCATTGGTCCATGAGAAGGTTTCGTATTTTCTTTACTCATGTAGATCCTCCTCTCTCAATTGCGAATGAACGATCTCTTGATACGTTTCATTTGTTTTAAGTAATTCATCATGTGTTCCTTTACCGACTAATTTCCCTTCATCTAATACTAAGATCGTATCAGCGTCCATAACAGTACTTACACGTTGAGCAACTAATACCGTAATGCTTTGTGTCATATTTTGTTTCAATGCTTGGCGAAGATTTGCATCTGTTTTAAAGTCTAAAGCTGAAAATGAATCATCGAAGACATAGACATCTGCTGGTTTGACTAAAGCCCGTGCAATAGCCAGTCGTTGTCTTTGACCACCAGAGAAGTTCCCGCCGCCTTGTTCTACATGGCTGTCTAACCCATCTTCTAATTCTGAGACAAATTCTTTCGCTTGAGCAATTTCTAATGCTTTCCAAATCATTTCATCAGTTGCATCTGCTTTACCATATTGCATATTTTCTCTGATCGTTCCAGAAAAGAGCATCGCTTTTTGTGGAACAAAGCCCATCAATTCTCTCAAATCATATTGCGTCACTTCACTGATACTTGTTCCATTGATCTTGATGGCACCAGATTCAATATCATACAAGCGTGGGATAAGATTGACTAAAGTCGTTTTCCCTGAACCAGTACCTCCGATGATTGCAACGATCTCCCCAGATTTGGCAGAAAAATCAATATCTTCTAAAGCTAATTTCTCCGCCCCATGATAGCGATAATTGACATGCTCAAAGGCAAGTGTGGCATTTTTTCCTGCAAGAGCCAATTTTTTAGGATCTTTAGGGTCATTGATTCCTATTTCTTCATCTAGTACTTCATTGATACGATCAGCAGATGCTTGTGCTCTAGGTACCATGATAAAAATGGCTGACAGCATCATGAAGCTAATCAAAATCTGCATCGCATATGTCATGAATGCAATTAGGTTCCCTACTTCTAAAGTCATATCTGCTATGTAGTGACCACCAAACCAGGTAATTGCTACATTTGTTCCACTCATGATCAATGTCATCATCGGCATCATCAATGCAACGATCGTGTTTACTTTAATCGCTGTATTCGTATAATCTTTATTCGCTAAATCAAAACGATTTTCTTCAAATCGTGTTTTATCAAAGGCCCGAATAACACGTACGCCTGTTAATCCTTCACGAAATACCAAGTTCAAGCGGTCTGTTTTTTTCTGCATACTCTTGAACAAAGGAACAGCAAAATACATGATCCCACCAATCAAGACTATCATGACAGGGATAACTACTAAGAAAATTTTCGTTAATTCATGATCTTTTTGATAAGCTAAGAAACTTGCACCCACCAATGTAATCGGGGCATTGATCATCATTCTTAGAAACATTTGCGTAACCATTTGGATCTGGGTCACATCATTGGTTGTTCGTGTAATCAAAGAAGCTGTTCCATATTTATCAAAGGCGTCTTTGGTCAAGCTTTCTGATTTTTTATAAACATCTGTACGTAACTGTTTTCCTAATTTCTGTGATTCTCGTGTTGCAAAATAGGTATTTGCAATTGCTGCAAAAATACTGATCAAAGAAAAGCCGATCATGACAAAACCAGTCTGCCAGATATAATCGACATCTCCTTTTGCTACCCCTTTATCAATAATATTAGAGGTCAGTGTCGGCAAGTAAAGATCTGCGAAGACTTGGATAACCATAAATATCGTAGCAGCAATTGCCGAAGTCAATGATATCCGTTTAAAAATTTTTAGCATGTAGTACCCTTCTTTCTATTTATATACTCCATTTTTCAACCAAGACAATTTCAATTTGAATTCTTCGATTGCTTGATCAACAGAGTAATCTTTGGATTTTGAGAATGTTTTATAAGAATGAGCGATTGTCGTAAAAAATGTACTCATCACTACTTGGATCAGTAATTCCATCTCATGGTCATTTTTGATTTTTAGTGTAGTGCGATCAATCAACTCAACCAATTCTTTCGCATCTTGTTTATGCTCTTCATGGGGGTGATGCTGATCTCCTCTAGCGTGGGGCACCACTTTACGAGAAGCACGATAATCCATATTCATGAACAAATTTCGATAAAAAGCAGCATTTTCTCCCACTAAGATATCGCGGATCATCTTTGTAAAATATAATTCGAATCCCTTGAACAAATCACCATCGGCTTCTTTCATCAATTGGATCATGTCTCTAGAACTATCACGTCGCACTGTTTCAAAGTAATAGAAATAAAGATCTTCTTTGTCCTCAAAATATTGATAAAAACTACCGCGAGGAATTTCAGCTATCTTCACAATATTAGCGATAGAAGCATCTTTTAACGAGACTCTTGAGAACTCAACTCTTGCTGCTTCTAACAGTCGTTTCTTTTTTTCTTCAGGCAAATGAAAAAAAGTCTGCTTAGGCATAAGTAGCCTCCTCCCTTCCAAAAATGACACACCGTCATATGACACTATGTCATTATAACACCAGGTAATTGTTTTGCAAGTGATTTGCATGATTTTTTTCATGAAAACAACTTTTTTTTTATTTAAAATGGAACCTTTATAAAAAAGCTTGATAGCCTTTTCCCTTTCAAGTAAACTTATTTTGTTAGTCACATAACAACAATTATAAAAGGAGAGATATTATGGCATCAGTATTAGTAGTAAAAGGTCACCCTTTAACTGCACAAGAATCTCGTTCAGTTAAAGCATTATCTGCTTTTTTAGATAGTTACAAAGAAAATCATCCGGACGATGAGGTTACCGTCCTAGAACTTTACCGTGATGATATCCCAGAAATCGATGAAGAATTGCTTTCAGGTTGGGAAGCCCTTCGTGCAGGTGCTGAATTCTCTACTTTATCCGAAAGCCAACAACACAAAATTGCTCGTTTCAATGAATTGACGGATCAATTTCTTGCTTCAGATAAAATCGTTATCGCCAATGCTTTATGGAATCTGAATATTCCTACAAAACTAAAAGCTTGGTTCGATACTGTCAATGTAGCTGGTAAAACATTCCGCTACACTGAAAATGGTCCAGAAGGATTAGTTTCTGGTAAAAAAGCATTGCATATCCAATCAAACGGCGGAGTCTACAATGGTCAAGACTTTGCTTCACAATATGTCAAAGGGATTTTGAACTTTGTCGGTATCGATCAAGTCGACCAATTATTTATTGAAGGTATCGACTATACTCCTGATCGTGCAGAAGAATTGATGCAATCAGCTTTGGATAAAGCCACAGAGTTTGGTAAAACATTCTAAATCGATCATCAAAAAAATTTTTTAAAAGAAAAAAGATTCAAAAATAGGAATTTCTGAACCGATCTCTAAAAAGTTAGTGAACTAGCTTTTAAAGATCATTACAGCCTATTTTTGAATCTTTTTTATAACTCGTTGTTTTTTTCTTCATATAAACTAGAAATAGTAGTGTACCATTCGAAGACATGTGAAATAATCACTTTCGCAGCAGCATATACTGGAATCCCTAAAATCACACCGATGATCCCAAATAATTTACCAGAAGTCAGCAACACTAGTAAAATGGTGACAGGATGAATTGCTAACTGATTTCCTAGAACAAGCGGAGAAATCAAACGCCCTTCGATTGTTTGCTCCAAAGCAAAGACGATCAGCACTTTCACTAACATCACTGGCCCTGCAACGATTGCTAAAAACACTGCTGGAATCATTGCTAAGAATGATCCTAGATAAGGAATAAGGTTTAAAAATCCTGCGACTATCCCTAGAGTAACTGCATAATCCAGACCAATAATCGCAAAACCGATCATAAACATGATTGCTACAGCAAACGCAACAGTTAATTGTCCACGGATATAAGAAGACACTTGGTCATTCATTTCCGCTAAAACTTTTAATGTTGGTTTCCGCATACGAGTTGGCAAGAATTTAACAAAATACGGTGCAAGTTGTTTCCCGTCCTTTAATAGATAGAAGAGAATAAATGGCATCGTCAACACAGCAACCAAAACCGTCGCTACAGCCCCGACAAAACTACCCAAACTTTGAACGGTACTTTTAGAGATATCTTGTAACATATCTCCAGCTGAGCTTACGAACTTTTCTCCCGCAGATTCCAATTGATCTCTAAACTGATTAAATAGTGGGTCCCTTAAAATCTCCGTCAATTTATTATCGATCGTATCTACATATTTAGGAAAATTCCCCACAAAACTGACTGTTTGCTCTTGGATTTTAGGAATGATAACCACTGATCCCCAAACGATCAAAGCCACAACGAGAACAAATAATCCAATGATACTGTAGATTCGCGGTATTCGTTGTTTCTCTAAATAATCGACCACTGGATTCATCAAATAGTACAAAATACCCGCTAAAATAATCGGCAAGCCAACAATCGCTAAAAACTGCCAGATTGGTTCAAATAAATAGGATACTTTCGTAAATAGAAAAACGATGAGTAACACTAAAAGCACCACTAATAATGACGTCACGACCTGATTATTCAAGAACCAACGCCAGAACCAAGAAATAGGTCTTGATTTTTTATTTTTTTCTTCCATTTTTCCACCTACTTGTATTTAATCTCTGTACCTACATGGAGTTCTGGAAGTTGATGTGGTGATAAATAGATACCATTTGCAATACCACTGTCTTCCGTATGACTATCAAAAATCAACGTGACGTGTCCAACAGAAGTCAAATTTTCATTCGCCATCGTTCCCACATAATCGATTGTATATTCTTGCTGATCAAAAGAGATCATTCCACCTTTCTTCAATTGAAAGGCTTCTTTTGAACTGATTTCTTGAATAATTGAGTAATTTCGCAAGGCAGATGTCGCTGTTTGATCGAATAGAATCAAGATTGGTTCTTGATCGCTCACTGCTTTGGCGCCAATTTCTTTTATCGTTGCATGAATCATAACATTCTCTCCCTCACTACAAAAGATTTCTTTGCGTACAAAACAAGTATAACATATTCTCTTTGTTTAACCGCCATGAATAGTTATGTGCTAAAATAAAAAAAGAAACCTATTTCATAAAATTTCAGGAGGGATAAAATGATGGAAAAAATCATTTTAGGGACATATACAAGACGTGTCAGTGAAGGAATTTATACAATCAATCTGGATAACGAAAAGGGTGAATTGACAGGTATAGAATTAGCAACGAAAGAAAATAGCCCTACTTATTTGACGAAAAGCAAGGCTGGTAATCTTTACACTGTCACAAGTATCGATGGACTAGGTGGAGCTGGTGCATACGATCATGAATTTCAGTTTTTGAATGCGGTAACAGAATCAGGAGCTCCTTTGTGCTATGTAGCCGTTGATGAAACAAGACAACTTGTTTACGGCGCAAATTACCACAAAGGTGAAGTAAATGTTTACCGTATTCTTGAGAATGGTGGATTAGAAGCTACAGATGCAGTGTTTCATCAAGAAGAAACTGGTCCGCACAAAAATCAAGAGCATGCTCATGTCCACTACACAGACTTGACGCCTGATGATCGATTAGTTGTTTGTGATCTGGGAACAGATCGTGTCTATACGTACGATGTGTCAAAAGAAGGAAAATTGACTGCTGTGGCTGAATTCGTTGCAGAACCCGGAACTGGCCCACGTCATCTTGTTTTTCATCCGACAAATCAAAAGATTGCTTATTTATTTGGCGAATTAGATAGTACGGTCCGCGTACTACAATATGATGCAGCACACGGAAGCTTTACTGAAAAACAAAAAATCAGTACTTTACCCGAAGATTTCCAAGGAGAAAACGGTGGCGCTGCGATCCGTATCTCTAAAGATGGCAATTATGTCTATGCTTCAAATCGTGGGCATAATTCGATTGCGGTGTTTGCTGTTTCGCCTGATGAGTGCACCTTAGAAAACATTCAAATCATTTCAACTGAAGGGGATTTTCCAAGAGATTTTGCACTGAATCCAGAGAATAACTATCTAGTATGTGCAAACCAAAACACGGATAACCTTACTCTTTATTCCCGTGATGCAGCTACTGGTTTACTGTCAGTACGCCAAAAAGATATTTATGCGCCAGAATGTGTCTGCGTTTATTTTGACTGATCATGGAGGAACGAAATGGATAAAGAAGAAGTTTTAGATCGTCTACGAGAAGACTTGGAGATCCCTTTCTTTCAAGGAAAACTTGAGGACAAAATCTACAGTGAAGAAGACTATCAGAAAATAAAAAATGATTTGATCAAGTATTTTGATGATTATGTGAGAAATGTGGAAAATTAAAAAAGCGTGTTGGTTTGAGTCACACTGAATCAAAACCATAACTAAAACGAACGAGGATGGTCCTTCTTACTGCTTGGGGCCATCCTTGTTTTGAATTCAAGATATCCCACATACGTTCTTTGCTCTTCCTTCATTTCGTGTAGTTTTTTATCATTGAGCAATGTTAAAAACATCCAAGTCCGTTGTCATTGAGAACTTCTACAACATTCGCCATTTGTTCATTTGATTTCTTTCAATAGCAAGCACTAGAAATAGCCCCTGTAAAAATAAGAAGGCAACCACAGAAATCGAACAGTAGATTCTCGTGCTTGTCTTCTTATTTCTCAGAGTTGGATACTTATTCGAACACGCTCTTTACTTAATAGCACCGACTAGTTGCTGAATAAATTTTTGAATGTCTTCTTTCGTGTTGCCATAACCAAAGCTGATCCGAATCGATTCTTTCAAGATTGGTGTGTCTTTTCCATACATTGCTTCTAATACATGGGAAGGTTCGATATTCCCCGCTGTACAAGCTGAACCAGTGGAAATAGCGATACCGTTAAGGTCTAATTTCATTAACAGCAAATCATTTACGACCCCTGGCAAACGAAGGTTCAGCACGTGAGGCAATTTATTTTCTAGGTCCCCGTTTACTTGAACGTCAATCCCTTGTTTTTCTAATTCCTCTAAAATCATTTGTTGGAATCCTGCGTATTTTTCACTTCTCGCTTCACGTTCTTCAACCGTTAGAAGTTCCGCTGCTTTTGCCATTCCCCATATTCCTGCAAGATTTTCTGTTCCAGCACGGCGTTTTTCTTCTTGTTCACCACCTAGAAGCATTGCGGGAATATTGGCCCCGTCTTTCTTATATAAAAAGCCGACCCCTTTAGGTCCATTGATTTTATGCGCTGAAACGCTTAGTAGATCAATACCTAGATCTTTGGGATGGATCGTTTGGTTGCCATAAGCTTGGACTGCATCGGTATGGAAATAAGCAGGATGCTCGCGCAGTCTTTCTCCTATCTCCTTGATTGGCATCAAGTTTCCGATCTCATTATTACCGTACATGATCGAAACTAGGATCGTATCTTCTCTTAAAGCTTGTTCAAAGTCTTCCAATGAAATATTTCCTTTTTCATCTACAGGTAAATATGTAACCTCAAATCCTTTTGTTTCTAAATACTTCATCGCATTCAAAACTGCAGGATGTTCGATGGCTGTAGTGATCAGGTGCTTGCCTTTCGCTTTTCTTGAAAAAGCTGTTTCTAGGATTGCCGTATTATCTCCTTCTGTTCCACCGCTGTTAAAAATGATTTCATGGTCATTCACCTGCAAAGTATCTGCAATGATTTGTCTAGCGGTCTCTAATTTTTCGTGCGCTAAGCGACCAAAACCATGGATACTTGACGGATTTCCGAATGTTTCTTGCATGATCATAGTCATTTCAGTGATTACTTGTGGATGCATCGGTGTGGTTGCCGCATGATCCAAATAAATTTTTTCCAACTTTTTTCATCCCTTCCAGATATAACTAGGCACATTCTAGCACAGAATATCAAAGTTACCAAAAATAAAAAATAAATTCGCTCAACTGCTTACTAAATAGAAGCTAGTTGGGCGAATTTCTATTTGTTCTATCGCTAACGATTAATCAAACTCTTTTTCTTCTAGACGGAACAATGGACTCATTGGTGTATTTTCGTGGATACGTTTTACCGCTTCTCCCATCAATTCAGAGCATGTAACGATCGTCAAGTTTTCTGGATGACGATCTTCAGTTGTGAAGACAGAATCAGTGATACAAATATCTTTGATTGGCGCGTCATCTAAGATTCGTTTTGCAGGAACAGATAATAATCCATGAGATGCACAAGCATAAACATCTTTCGCACCATTTTCTTTCAATACATTCGCTGCACGGGCAAATGTCGCACCAGTATTAAGGATATCATCTACCATGATACACGTTTTTCCTTGTACGTTCCCGATCACATAACCGCTATTCACATCAGCATCATCTGCGTGGTCTACGATTGCCAGTGTACTATTCAGATATTCAGAAAGGCTTCTAGCACGTTGGACACCACTATTTTTTGGTGAAACAACAACAATATCATCTCCCGTCAAACCAAGTTGACGATAATAATGAGCAAACAAAGGCATTGTAAATAAATTATCAACAGGGATATCGAAAAATCCTTGTACTTGGACAGTGTGTAGATCCAAAGTCAGCACACGAGTTGCACCAGCTTCTTCAATTAGATTAGCAATCAATTTCGCTGTGATTGGTTCGTGTGGTTTTGCTGTGCGGTCTTGTCTTGCATACCCATAATAAGGTAGTACGACATTGATCGTTTTGGCGCTTGCACGTTTCATCGCATCGATCATGATCAATAATTCGAGATAGTGATCATTTACAGGCGCATTGGTTGACTGTACGATGTACACATGATCGCCACGGATACTTTCTTCAATATTGATCGAAATTTCACCATCACTAAATTGTTTTACGACACTTTTTCCTAGTTCTGTCCCAAAGACCTTCGCAATTTTTTCTGCTAATGGACGATTCCCATTCAAACTAAAGATTTTCAACGTGTCATCCTGATACTTTTTACTCATGTAGTCCTCCCCAAACTTCTCTATTCTTCGATAGTTTAACATACTTTGCCAATATTTTCTGGTAATTTCTGCAAATAATTACGGAAGGGAAACTGTTCCATTCCCCCAACTTGCAGGAATTATTCGTTGATAATCTCCCCAATTATCGTGGACTTTATAAAAACGTTCACCAGAGACAGATTCATAATACGCATATGCTGCCACCCAATGATTGCCATAAGGACTGCCAAGTATTTTCAAAATCCCAACCATCACTGGTTTTCCTTGACGGATTCTTTTGGTGGCCCGCTGCCAAGAACCGATGATCGTATTTCTAGCAGAAAAAGGATTGCCTGTTTTTTTCAAGAATCTCGATAGCCCACCACTTACTTGAAGTGGAATGGTCGGTAATCCTAAAGGCTGGATCCTTTTTTTCAATTCACTGCTGATGGGCTCATCTATCGGTGATCCTTTTTTTCGAATCTCTTCAGGAAGTGATAACTCATCGCGAAAGTCTTGATAATAAGCAAGTAAAACAGCTGCTGCATAAGTTCCGCAAAGATAGCCCGAAGGTGTGCGCCATTTTTTATAAGAAGCGAAACGTTTTGCAGGTAACCCCACCCAACAATCGAGCAGATATGCTTTGCCTTTTTTTCTTCGATTCCATTCCAGTGCTTTTTCTAGCAAATCATTTTCTTCAGAAAAACAACTTGTCTTTTCTGCCATCGCAGTAAAAATGGTCGAACGCCCAATAGCATCAGCGTACGTATCTTCTGTCGGGCAATATTCTACTGGCTTTCCAGTCTGATCAACAATGAGATAGCTTTCATTCTGAAAAATCATGGCTAGATACACTTGTCCCTGATCCGTGAGCAACTTTTCTGTCGCCGCTATGCTCTTTGCTTCACCATCTATTATAAGATACGCAGATCGTTCGACTTTATTTTTCAAGCTCAATCACCTCCATTTCTTTTATTATAAGGGAAATAGGGGCAAAAACAAATCAGTTTGACTAGGGAACAGTGCCTTCTCTTTTCATAGAAATCCCCATTATTTCTAAACTTCTATTCCTTTCCATTGTTTATTCAGTGATTTTATACGATAATAAAAACATTAAATAAAAAGGAGCGATGAGTAAATGAACAAAGAACTTTTAAAACAAGATTTTTATGAAGCAGTAAATGAAGAATGGCTCAAAAATGCCAAAATACCAGCGGATAAACCCGTTACTGGCGGATTCCAAGAATTGGTTGTTGGGATCGATGACCTATTAATGAATGAAATTGACGAATTACTCGCACACCCCGAATTCGTTCCATCTGAAAAAATGGCTCATTTTCTTCGCTTTTACCAAATTGCAAATGATTATGATAGAAGAAATCAATTAGCAGAAAAACCATTACTTCCACTACTTAAACGGATTGAAAAAATCAACTCATTTGATGCATTAAACCAACAACTTCCAGAATGGGTACTTGATAGTTTACCCCTCCCATTTTCACTTAACGTAGATGCGGATATGAAAAATGCACAAACAAATGCCTTTTTTGCTTATCCACCTTCTTTATTCTTACCTGATAAAACATATTACGCACCAGAACATCCAAATGGTGCAGAACTATTAAACGTGTTCTTTGATATGATGGTCCAATTATTGGAGCTTTCTGGAAAAGATAAAGGTCAAGCTGAAGCAATCGTAGAACAAGCCATTCAATTCGATAAACTGATTGCTCCTCATGTAAAAAGTGCGGAAGAAAATGCAGACTACAGTAAAATGTACAATCCTCAATCATTTGAAGAATTTATCGGTCATACGGCTACGATCGATTTAGAAAAACTATCTGTTGGTTTACTTGGAACAACACCAGATAAAGTCATCGTGACTGATCCAGGATATTTTGACCATTTAGCTGAACTATTAACGACTGAACATTTTCCACTGATCAAAAGTTGGATGATCGTGCGAACGGTTCGCTCTTTAAGCAGCTATTTATCAGAAGAATTCAGACAAGTCAGCGACATTTTTTCTCGTACACTTTCAGGTACCGAAGAAGCAATGGCACCAAAGAAAGCTGCGTACTATTTGGCTTCTGGACAATTCGACCAAGTCGTTGGTGACTATTATGGGAAAAAATATTTTGGTGAGATTGCTAAAAAAGACGTAGAGAATATGATCAAAAAAATGATTCGTGTGTATAAAAAACGTCTGGAAGAAAATAGCTGGCTTAGTCAAGCAACCAAAGAAAAAGCTATAATCAAACTAGACAAATTAGGGGTCCAAGTTGGTTATCCTGAGAGCATTCCAGCTCGTTTCGATGCATATAAAACAGTCACTGCAGAAGACGGCGGCACACTACTCTCCAATGCCTTAGCTTTTAGTAAAATCGAAGCTAAAGATCGTTTTAGCAAATGGAATCAACCTGTTGATCGTTCAGAATGGGAAATGAGCGCAGATACTGTGAATGCTTACTATCACCCATTTAGAAACGTCATTGTTTTCCCTGCGGCTATCTTACAAGCACCTTTTTATAGCTTAAAACAATCAAGTTCCGCAAACTTTGGTGGGATCGGCGCAGTGATCGCCCATGAAATTTCACACGCTTTTGATAACAACGGCGCCAAGTTCGATGAGTTTGGTAATTTGAATAACTGGTGGACAGAAGAAGATCTGGAACAATTCCAAAATAAAGCCCAAGCGATGATTGACGAATTTGACGGCTTATCCCTTGCAGATAGTACTGTGAATGGCAAGTTGACCGTTTCAGAAAATATCGCTGATGCTGGTGGTTTAAGCTGTGCTTTGGAAGCAGCCCAATCTGAAAAAGATTTTTCATTTGAAGAATTTTTTGTCAGCTGGGCAACGATTTGGCGTACAAAAGCAAAAAAAGAATACCAACAGTTGCTTTTGCAAATCGATGTTCATGCGCCAGCTAAACTAAGAGCCAATGTTCAACTACAAAACATTGATGAATTCTATGAAACTTTTGCAATTACTGAACAAGATGAAATGTATAAAAAATCAGAAAAACGCGTGCATATTTGGTAAAATTGTGAACAACATGCCTTGACCAAAAAGAGAACGAGGAGGCTGGGACAGAAGGGTTTAACTCCGAGAAATAAGAAGAAATTAACGAAAATTGCTTTTCAAATTTTTGTGAATTTCGGCTTATTTAAGAAGGAGTTGCTTCTGCTCCCACCGTTTATTCGTTTTTAAAGGATGAGACAAAAGTGTTTCTTACTTTTGTCTCGACCTCTTCCTCTAGATTTGAACACCAACGAAAATCAGAAGTCAAAAAAATAATTCAAGTTTCACACTTCGATACTAATTTCTTCCATTTCATGAAATCCGTTAACTATTTTCATTCCTCTGACAATTGAATATAGCGTGGAAGAACCTATTTTCGGATGATTCTCGCCCCTAAAGTAGTCTCAAAATGTTTCAATGCCCACGCATGTCCGATTGGATCAAAGCTTGCAACAGCATCTTCATAAATGAATAATTGATAACCTAAATTATAAGCATCCACCGCTGTATGCAAGACACAAATATCTGTACAGACACCAGTCAAATAAAGGTCAGTGATTTTTCTTTCTCGTAAACGGATATCCAAATCTGTTCCGCTAAAAGCAGAATAATGTCGCTTATCTATCCAATAGACATTTTCTCGTTGCTTATTTTCATTATACAGATCCTTCAATTTGCCGAACAGATCTCGGCCACTAGTGCCTATAAGGTTATGTGGTGGAAACAACTGATTTTCCGAATGAAAGTGATCTGCACTATCATGTCCATCGACTGCGAATACGACAAACTCTCCCTTATCGATAAAGTCTTTCGTGTGTGCAACCAGCTGGTTTTCAATGGCTTGGCCCTCTTTAGCTGTCGTCAGCTTTCCATCATCTGCAACAAAATCATACGTGTAATCTATCGAAATCAAAGCTTTCATATTAGCCTCTCCTTATACAAGATGTTTGACAAATTCAATAACCATCTCAGCTGAACGTTTCCCGGCATCTTCGATAAATTCGTCAAAGCTTTGTGTCGCTGAATGATCTGCTGTATCACTCATTGCTCGAACGATTAAAAATGGGATATTGAACTGGCGAGCTGTTTGTCCAACCGCTGCCCCTTCCATTTCACAAGCAAGTGCCTCTGGGAAATTAGTCAAAATTTCTTTTACTTTATCTGGCGAGTCGACAAAAGTATCCCCTGTAACGATCAACCCTTCTTTAACATTAAGATTCGCCGATTTGGCTGCTTTAGCCATCTCTGTTCGCAAATAAGTACTTGCTTCATAATATAGCGGCATGCCTGGTAATTGTCCCGGTTCGTAGCCAAATCCAGTTGCATCCGCATCAAAATAAGCTACTTTATCAGATATAACAATATCACCAACTCTTAAGCCTTCACCGATTCCGCCAGCAGAACCAGTATTGATCACCATATTTACACCATATTGTTGGATCAATAAACTTGTTGTCACTGATGCCAATACTTTCCCAATTCCTGAACGAACAACGATTACCTCATGTCTTCCGAGTGATCCTGAAATAAATAATGCTCCTGCTCGTTCCCAAGATAATGGTTCACTTAAATTTTTTCTTAAGATTTTTACTTCTTCTTCCATAGCGCCAATAATACCGATTTTCATTTCATTTCCTTCTTTCTAAATAAATGCCACTGCTAAAAATACAGCACACAATAGTACAATAACAATAATCAAGGATTTCATCAAAAATGAATTCCATTTTTTTGTTTTTTCACGTTCACTGACACGCGTTTTTGTTATGGGTTTATTTTTTTTGTTTTCTTTACGATAAAAACTAGCGATCTTTTTTTCTTCTTTTTGGTACGCGGCCTCTTCTTTCCTTTGCCTCTTTAGTGATTCTTGGGCTTGCGTCTGCTGTCGTCTACGTAGTTCACTTCTCGTAATCAGCGGTCCTTTGGCCATCAACCGATCCCTCTTCCCTTCATCAATAATTCCCAATATTGAACAGCATAAATCGTTTTTGCATCACAGATCAATTGATCTGCCATTGCTTGCTTTGCTTCTTCTAATGTAAGAGCATATAATTCCAAAACTTCATCTTCATCTTGCGCAAGTGGCTGTGCTATTTTCTCTAAATCAGTTGCATGATAAATATGCAGCAGTTCATTTGCAAACCCCGGTGACAGATACATAGACGTTAAATGCATCAGTTTTCCAGGGCGATAGCCCGTCTCTTCTTCGAGCTCTCTGGCAGCTGTTCGCTCCGGTTCCTGTCCTTCACCTGGATCTATTTTGCCTGCTGGAATTTCTAATATCACTTTTTCTAATGGTTTACGGAATTGCTTTACTAAGAGCAATCGGTCAGCTGTATCAAAAGCGATGATCCCCACTCCTCCAGGGTGAAAAACCAATTCACGCTTTGCCGTTTTTCCGTCTGGTAATCTGACATCATCCAATGCCACGTCGATGATAGCACCATGATAGATTTCTTTACGATTGATCGTCTTTTCTTCAAACTGTTCAAATTTAAGCATCGCTTTCCCTGCTTTCTTTTGTAATGATAACTGCTTTCGTTTATTTTTTCAATTTTTCTTGAATCGTCCTATTTAGTTTACCATAGCAAAGCTTAGAAATTCTCTAAATCTTTAAAATCCTTCTTTAGTCCGATACTATTTATGACAGCTATTGTGCTAAAATAAGGATGTAGATGATAAGAGGAATTCAGTTACTCATGAATGTAAGAAAAGATGGAGGGCTTAATATGTTAAAACGAAATTGGCGATGGATAGTAGCTTTACTAATAGCTTTTTTTTATATCCGTGTGAACGGTTATTCTTTGATCACACTACTGCTGATAGTAGGAACAGTTTTTATCATTTGGGGACTATTCGGTTCTAGCAAAAAGAAAAAAAGACCGGCAGAAATACCTGATCTTTCAAAAGAATTAGAAGCACATTACGAAGAAAGCGGGATGACCCCAAGCGAAATCACTTTTTTCAGACAAACAATGAATCAGACAAAGACAGAGATCAGCCAACTACAACAAAATATGCAGCAAACAGCAAAACTTAAATCAATCGATCTTCGACACGATACGGTCAAAGCAGCCAAGGCACTCTTTAAAGAATTAGTGAAAGAGCCCCATCGTTTGCATGAAGCAAGTCAGTTTCTTTATACACACTTGCCAAATCTAATTGATTTGACCAATAAATATATCGAGATCAATGATCATGAGATCAAAAACAAACAGACTTATGCAAAACTAGAAGAAAGTGCAGTGATCATCGATCAATTAGCTAGCCTGATCTCGCAAGATTATCAAAAATTCGTATCCGATGATCTAGATGATCTAGATGTAGAGCTATCAATTACCAAACAAAGCTTAAAACGAGATAATGAACTAGAACGAGAATCGAATCAATAGAGGCAGTAAGTTACTCTTTAGCCCCTTAATCAGAAAGTTAGGACACTCGTTGTCTTAACTTCTCTTATTTATTCTATATCCGATTCGCCCGTTATGCGCAAAAATATGTCACTTAAATCCAAAATAGGATGTTTGATCCACTATCACGCGATTGCATTCCTATCACTTTATTTATATGATGAAAGAAAGTAGTTTCAACGAACCACAAGGAGGAGTTTTAATGGTAAACAATCATCCAAGCGAACCGAAAGATATTACCCCTGTCAATGATACGTTAGAAGACTTATTGAACAATCCGTTTTCTACTCCGACAGATAAATTGACCCAAACGCAACAGAACGAAATCAATGCGCTTCAAGAACAGCAAACAGCGACACGACTAATTGATAAATTACCTGCTGAAAGACAAGAACAAGCCAAAGAATTAGCAGCAAAAATCGATGCAAATGATGCGCAGTCAGTCATTAGTTATGGTTCTGCCGCCCAAACAAAATTGAGTGAATTCTCGCAATCGATGCTGAACCATGTCCAAGCACAAGATATTGGTCCGGTTGGTGATTCTTTAACGGAATTGATGTACCGTCTTCAAGAAGCAAATCCAGATGAACTACATGCAGGCGAAGGCAATATTTTTCAGCGTGTCTTCGGAAAAGTCAAACAATCCATTTATGAAGTCACTGCAAAATATCAAAAAATCGGTGCACAAATCGACAAGATCTCTATTAAATTAGATAAAGAAAAAGATGGCTTATTAAAAGACAACTTGATGTTAGAGCAACTTTACCAAAAAAATAAAGATTATTTCGATGCACTCAATATTTATATTGCTGCCGGTGAATTAAAGATGGAAGAACTTCAAACAACGATCATTCCTGAAGCAATGAAAAAAGCGGAAGAAACAGGAGATCAAATGGATGTACAGATTGCAAATGACTATACGCAGTTTCTAGATCGTTTAGACAAACGAACACACGACCTACGTTTAGCAAGACAGATCACGATCCAACAAGCACCACAAATCCGTTTGATCCAGAACACGAACCAAGCATTGGCAGAAAAAATCCAAGCATCGATTGCTACAGCGATTCCTCTATGGAAAAACCAAGTGGTCATTGCCTTAACGCTTCTTCGACAAAAAGATGCGGTGACTGCACAAAGACAAGTGTCAGAAACAACAAACGACTTATTGAAGAAAAACTCAGAAATGCTTAAAATTTCTGCTATTGAAACTGCAAAAGAAAACGAACGTGGGATCGTTGATATCGAAACATTGCAAACCACTCAAAATGATTTGATTGAAACAATCCAAGAAACCCTACGTATTCAACAAGAAGGAAAAGAAAAACGTCGTCATGCAGAAGTTGAATTAGGCAACATGGAAGATGACTTGAAACAAAAATTATTGGATTTGACACAATAAATTTTCTCTTCTTCCTTTGAAGAAGAAAATTCAATCTATACGAAAAAAGAAGGAGAATGACAAAAAACTTGTCGTTCCCCTTCTTTTTTCGTATAGTTGGTGAGAAATAGCTTTTTCGAATAGCAAGTCAAGATAAAGCTACACTAGGATTTTGTAAAGTCCGTCTTTTTTTCGAATCAGCATCTAGCAAGACATCTCTTTTATTCATTCATCTTACTGTGTTTATACCCGTAACCAAAATAAATGATCAAGCCAAGCACCATGACGATGCCAAAAACAAGCCAAGTTATAGGTTGTAACCGCAGCATCAAAACGAAACATGTGAGAATTGAAATGAGTGGCAGGATAGGAACAAAAGGTACTTTGAACTCACCTGCTTTGGGTTTTCCAAACATTTTTCTTAATTTCAAAAGTCCTAAGCTGACTAGCATCAAATATGTCAGTGCCATGATGTTCGTTAATTCAGCTAAGATGTTCAAAGGGAAGAAGCCCGCAAAGAATAATGCTGCTCCCCCTGCTACATACGTCGCTTTTCTAGGCGTTCGATGCTTCTCATCAATTTCTGTCATAAATTTAGGTAATAGTCCATCTTTACTTACAGCAAATAATAAGCGAGCCAAAGAATACATCATCGAAATCGTTACGGTGAGTAAGGTCAAGATAGCGCCCACCGCGATGATTGCACCAATCGTTCCATGACCAACATAGCGCATCGCAAATGCCACTGGGTCTGTTACACCTAATTCTGTGTAAGGTACGATCCCAGTCAAGATTAACGTCACGATAATATAGAGTGCCGTAGCAATCAAGATCGACCCAATAATGCCTCTAGGTACATCCTTTTGCGGATTCTTCACTTCCTCCGCTGCCATCGCCACAGAATCAAATCCTAAAAAGGCAAAAAAGACTAAAGCAGCTCCATCTAAGACACCAGAAAAGCCAAAAGGTGTAAAAGGCTGCCAATTTTCAGGTTTAACGAAGAAAATACCAACAACGATGAATAACGCGATGATGCCGAATTTCACGAATACCATCAGGTTGTTCAATCGTAATGCTTTTTTCGCTTCTAAAGAAACGATATACGTGACAAAAATCACGACAAGCACTGCAATCAAATCAATATAAGTTCCATTCTCAGAATTGTAGCCCCCAGTCAATGCATGTGGCAAGCCGACCCCTAAACTCTGTAAAAAGCCTTGGACATAGCCTGACCATCCTGAAGCAACGGATGAGACAGCTAATAAAAATTCACCAATCAATAGCCAGCCTGTTAGCCAGGCAGCAAATTCACCAAATACCACATATAAATAGGCATATGGTCCACCGATCACTGGGACTCTTGAGGCAAATTCAGCAAAACTCATTCCTGATAAAATGACAACGATTGCAGCCAAGACAAATGAAAGTGACAGTGCTGGACCCGCATTTTGATTAGCCGCAACCCCTGTCACTACAAATATTCCCGTACCGATGATTGCACCGATACCTAACATGATCAAATCCGTCGTTTTAAGTTCTTTCTTCATCCCACTCGTCTGATTGATATTGATTTCCTTCTTACGAAACAAATCCATTGAAGTTCCTCCCCATTTTAGGTTGGAAAACAGCAATTAAGCCGTTTTCATATACCCTAAAAGGATACCACCTAAAATGACTAAAAGGCAACCAACAATAACATAAACAAGTTCTTTTTTCGTTTTCTTTTCTCCTAAAATGAAAATACCACCTAGAGTAGAGATGATGATCCCCATTTGAGAAAGTGAGAAACCTACAGCTAAACCAAGAGATTTCACTGTTATAAGCATACACACGTTCCCAATTCCCCACAGCAATCCACAGATCATGTTTTTCCAAACAAATTGATCGACTTTTACTTTACGGAAAGCAAAGAAACTTGCACCTAAAATCATACCGATACTTTGAGGAAGGATGATTGACATCGCATCCAAATTAGCCCAGTTGACAATGATCGTATACACACCGTAACCAATCGTAGAATAGATCAATGCTCTAAAGCCTTTACCAAAATCAAGCATTTTATTGTCTGTATCTACTTTTCCTTCATCATCTTGGCGCGCGGTTAAATAAGCACCGCTTACAAGAAGAGCTAAAGCAATAATACCGTATACATAATCTTTCGTTTGTGTCCACTCATGGAAGAAGACAGCACCCGCAATCGTATTCAAAATCAATTGAAAACCAGTAGAAAGTGGTAATCCAACAGAGACGCCCATAAATTTCATCCCATGGAATTGACCGTTTTGTCCAACACTCCAAGCAAGACCAGATAAAAAGCCGATCAAGAAAATCCAAGGTGTGATCGTAGGACTAACAATGAAAAAGACAACTAATGAAAAAATGAATGCGCCAATCGTCATTCCTAATGTTTGCTGATTGGCATCGCCACCAATTTTTCCACTTACTAAACCGATACTACCCCATGCTAACATAGGGATTAATGCTATTAAAATTTCCATAACTAGTCTCCTTTTATTTCACATGATAAGAAACTTATCAGCGAAAACGTTCACAACACAAGAAGTTTTTTTCGATTCTAACTGTTTTCTAACGTTTCTCATTATAGAAATTTAAAATTGGGAAAAATAGGGTCATTGTCGTCCCTTCTCCTTCTGTTGATTCAGCGATTAGTTCAATACCGATTTTTTCAGCGAGGGATTTAGCTAAATAAAGACCCAGCCCAGTGGAATGAGTTTTGCTCAGACGTCCGTTTGCGCCAGTGAATCCTTTATCAAAGATACGAGCTAAATCTTCTTTGGGAATCCCTATTCCCGTGTCTTTGATGGCTAAAGACACGCCACTTTTGCCTTTTTCAATTGAAATAATGATTTCTTTGTTGTCAGGAGTGTATTTGATTGCATTACTAAGAATTTGTTTGAAAATAAAAGTCACCCATTTCGCATCAGTCAATACTCGCTGATCTTCGCCCACGATTTCATAGCGCAAGTTTTTTTGGATAAAATAATTGGCTTGGCTGCGCATCACTGGTTGGATAATGCTCTTCAATTCGTACTCTTGGATCAAATAGTCCTTTGAAAAACTATCTAATCGAGCGTAGTACAACACCTGCTCTACATATTCATTGATTTTTGCCAATTCATTTTCTAAAAGTGTATATTTTTGATCGTCGATATCAAATTCGATCGAGCGTACTAATAATTCAGAGGCTGCCAAGGGGACCTTGATTTCATGGACCCATGAATCAATATAATCCTTTTGATCTTGTTGATTAGTGATCGCTTCTTGCATGACTGTTTGGTGTTCACGGATCAGTTGATTGATGTATTCTTCCACCAATTTTTCTTCTTGCGTATGGCTACCACTCAAGTAATTTTGTAATGGGGATGTCTGCTGTAAATTAGCTAATTTCCCCCACCAACGGCGTTTACTCAAATAATTGACAAATAAATAAAAAATCAAAAAGACTCCTTGGATCAAGGCAAGATATCCCACAGTTCCCCAGTCGATCATAATGTTCGGTGCCAACCACATGACGAAGATCGTCAGTCCAACAAAAAAAAGCCAGCCTAAGATCATAGACCATTGATCTTTTAAATAACTTAAAAATTTCATCTTCTACTGCTCATCCTTTCAGGGAACGATATACCCCTGGCCGACTTTTGTTTCGATATATCCATTGATACCCGCTTGTTCGATTTTTCTACGCAACCGATTGATGTTCACCGTCAATGTGTTGTCATCAACGAATCGTTCGTCATCCCACAATGCTCGTAACAGTTTTTCTCGGCTTAGGATCTTTCCATGTTGTTTCATGAGAATAAATAGCAAGCGATATTCATTTTTACTCAAATCGATGATTTCTCCATTGATTTCCATGCTTCCGTTATCAACATTCAGTGTGATCCCATTGTGGCTCATCATTTCACTAGACAGTTCAGCATAATTATAAGAACGGCGAAGTAGTGCATTGATTTTAGCAATTAATACATCGATTTGAAATGGCTTGGTCACAAAATCATCTGCCCCCATATTCATTGCCATGATCATATCCATATTTGTATTTCTGCTTGAGATAAAAATGATAGGTACTTTTGAAACTTCCCGGATTTTCTGACACCAATAGTAGCCATCAAATACAGGTAAATTGATATCTAATAACACTAGTTGTGGTTCTTCCTGTTCAAAATCTGTAAATACTTGATTGAAATCTGTTGTACCATATGTTTCGAATTGCCATTTTTCCAACTCTTCCATGATCAACTGCCGAATGATTTCTTCATCCTCTACCACCATAATTTTCGCCATGATGTAGCCCCCCTACTTTTTGCTTATTTTTACCATATCAAAGAAGACGTGATACGACAAGCAAGTTTCTTTTTCTATTTTCCTGATTGTTCAAGAATAAAACAAGAGGCTTCAGACCGATTTTACTTTCTCCTATTCATTTTTAGATTTTTTTAATTTCTTGATTTTCCTAAAAATAAAATAGCTGAAAAGTAGTAAAAATAATAATGCTCCAGCCGAAAGCAAGACGGCTAGCCAAAATTGATAGTTTTTTGTTTTTTTGATTCGTTCATTGTCAGATCCATCCATCTGCGTTCTTTTCGCAGTGACAAGTAAGCGATGGGTGTTGACCGCATAAGGTGTACAGGTAACTAGTGTGATCAAATCTTGATTTTTTTTGATCGATAATTTTTCCACGTTTGTAGGTAACACAACGTTTTTTTCAACGACTTTATACGCTAATTTTTCCCCCATCACGTCTAAATAGAAAACGTCCTCTTTCGCTAATCTATTTAAATCAGTAAACAGCTTCTTTTTACCCATTCCACTATGGGCGGTAATAACCGAATGCGTTTCATTTCCGCCAATTGGAAATGAACTCCCCTGTAATACAGTGGCACCTTTTTCCAATAATTGGTCGTTCGTTTCATCAAATAAAGGCAAACTCACCTTGATTTTAGGAATATAAATCGCTCCGATCAAATGCTCCTTGTAGAGATTTTTTTGAGATTCTTTTTCATTTTTCACCACTTGTTTAAACGGATCTTTGACTTTACCCATGCCTAAAAAACGCCATTCTTCCGCAAGTTCTTGGTTTTTAGCTTGATACTCTTCTAGTATTTTCTTTTGTGTCTCATCTTTTTCTTTTGTGATTCGTTGTTGATAGCTTGCAATTCGTTGCTGATCGCAATAATTACTGATTGCATTTACCAAAAAAGGATATGTAAAGACCGCTGCACCGATAAAAAAGGTCACTGCCATCATCAATTTTAAATATATTGTTGCTTTTTTTTCTCGCTGTTTTTTTTTCATTTCAAACACTTCCTTAAAAAATCGCAGCAGCTAATCACTTTAACTGCTGCGACTTCGGATTTATCATTTTTTTCAATAGTAGCCGATTATTCTGTTGCTTTTGATTTTCTATACCATGTATAGGTGCCGATCATTAGACTCAGTCCAACTAGTAAGAAAGCTAAAATACCATTGCCCCCAGTTGATGGTAGATACCCTTTTTTAATGTTCGGAATACTTTCTTCCCCAGGATTTTCTTGACCTAAAACAGATACACTTTCATCGTAGCTTCCAAAGAAAACTGTGAATGTTGTATATGCTTTATCGCCAGTTGGCAAAGCATAGCCACTTGGCGCTACGACTTCTTTTGCATGATACGTATCGTAATCTAATCCTTGTACTTCAAATTTTCCTTGGTCGTTAGAAGTGAATTTCGTTGCAGCAACTCCTGATCCTGAGTCTGCCCAAACGGTTCTGTCTGCACCCGCTTCATAGGTTGTTAGCGCTGCGCCATCTTTGTAAAAGACCGCAAATTTATCCTTATTACCATTCCAGATCTCAAACTGGGCACCACTCAACATCTGTTTACTTGAAGCATCATACTTTTCAAATTTTCTACCGCCAGTAGCTACTTTTTCGTCTGGAATCACTTCTTCATTGTAATCATAGGCATCATTACGTCCGATCAAGATCGTTGCAGTGTTATTATGAAATTCATCTGCTTTGATCGTTGCTGTTACTAGCATATTGTAGGTGATCATTAAATCACCTCCACGTCCTTTGGCTAATTTAGCTAATGTTCCTTCATTCGCAGTCCCATCTTCTTTTTCTGTTAAGATCGTTACTGCAAAACCATTACCGCTTTGTGCGACAGAATAATCTGTTCCCTTGATTAATATTTCATTTCCGACTTTTACTTCTATCTCTTGGTCAAAGTAGCTTAATCCTGTGGTTGGTGTATCTGTTATTACAAAGTTTTTAATGACAGCGTATGATACTTCATTGACCGTATTGACTGAATCAATAAAATAAGGAATCGGTGCAGTGATCGTATACGAAACTTGTTTTCCTTTTTCTAGATCAAGATATGAAATAGTTTCTGTTCCTTCGGCACCTTTATCTAGGATAACTTCTTTTAGTTCATCATCATCAGGTACATTCATTTTTTTTTCTGCTTCTCGCACTTCATTTTTGGGATAGAGATGGACATCTTTGTTGAATGTGTCTTTCCAAGAGCTGCCATCCCACGTGCCATCAACCACATTTGGCATCATCACTGGCATCATCACGACCATTGGCGTAGCAACTTTAGAAATATGGGCTGGCGAATAAGTTTCTAAAAATAGATAGACTTTATCTCTCCCGTCGCCTTCACTGACTTGTACATTGGTAAAGACTGCTTTTCCCTCATCGTCTGTGGTATGACTATCAACTGGGTCTGCACCATTAAGGATCGTGTTCCAATCTTCGTAATCTTTCCCCTGCATCCATGCAATTGCAGCAGCAGCAGTCATTCCATCATCATCATCTTGCGTATCTGGATTATCATTTAACAAACCGTAATACACCGCAGTCACATCGAATTGCTCAAAATCGACGCCAGCTATATTCTCTTCCCCAAATTCCTTCGAAACCAGACCACTGTTTGCTTGGTCAGTTGGCAAGGACTCAAATCCCTTTTTGTGTAATGTGATCGTGATTGCACTTGGTTTTTCTGACACTTCTTCGGCTTTCGTATCCTGGCTATTCCCAAAGCCCACAGTTGCAAGTAACAATATACTGAATCCTTTTATCAAATTCAACTTATTCATTTTTTTCTCCCCGTTCCTTTTTTAGTTTTAAACCTGCTCCTATGATCAAGACTATTCCGATTAATGAAATCAATGATTTTGTCTCATTTGCTTTTGGATAACTCAACCAAGTGGATCCCTTTGGCTCTTGTTTATCTGGTGTAATATTCGCTTGCTTGTTGCTATCTTCGGTAGTTTTTTTGTCCGTTTTTTCATTGTATACCCGTGGCTTGACTTCGTTATAAGCTACTTTAGGCACATTTCCGGATTCTAGTTCTGCCATCTCTTGTCCATTGACTGTGACATAGTTTGGTTGTCCATCGGCATTCTGCCAAGACCTTGGAATCACTACTTCGATTTTTTGATTTTCTTTACTAATGGTATAATCGTCCACACTTTTTAGTTCTTCAAAATAGTATGTGCCTGCAGGTAATAATCGCCCACCTGTGGTGACCAGATCATCTTTATCAGAAATGAATTTACTAACGTTCACATCCCCCAAAGGATCATTAGCTTGTGGCTCAATCCATTTATTCTTCAAATCAATCGAAGGTGACATGTCTAAATAATATTTCTTCCCCTCAATCAGTTGATACAATGCAAAGACCACACCTTGCAATGGAACTCCCGTTTCTTGTGATCCTTGTTGACGCCCGTATTTAAAGAAATACGGATCACGTAGATATCCGACGTTTTTCGGATAGATATGAATCTGTGATAGTTCATTTGTATGGTCCATTGGATCCATGATTGGCAAAATGGCAACAATTGGGATCGCATATTGATCCAAGTCAACATCTAAGCCAGTTTCTCGATCGATCGATTCTTCAAAAATCAGATACACAGCATCTCGGTCTTGGTTTTTCTTAGGTGCAGTGATTCGTGCAATTCCATCCCCTAAATTTCCTACCTGATCGAATGCCGTGGTAACTGGCGGACCTACTTTTTCTAAATTTTCGCTCGCAATCAGTTCGTTGATCGTTGAGCGATCCATTGCAGCAAAATTTTGTACAAATTCTTCGCTCGTCATTTGACCTTTTTGCTTCTCATAATAATCAGTCAGTTCGTACATCTGGAAAGTTGCACCATTCAATGGCTCAGTTTGCGAGAGTAACGTGTTCTTTTGGTCAGTAGCAATCTCTAATCCATCATTTTGATGAAAGACTTTTTCTGTGTAATCCACATCGCGGATCATTCTCTTATGCAAAATGAATTCAACCGTGTTTCCCGTATTTTCTTGCGCATGACTCTTAACAGAAAATAACGTTGTTATGATTGGCAAGAAAACAAGTATTGGGAGAAGTAGCATGCCTACTTTTTTCATGATCAGACCCTCCCTTTCCTATGACTCTTAACATACAGTACGCCACCAATCATTGCGGAAATCCCTATAAGGAGTGCCGCAATGATGAAATAGAGGTAAGGGCCTGTTCCACCAGTAGCTGGCAATGGCTTCTCTGGATCATTTCCAATATTCACTAATAATTGGATGCGGTTGTCCACTGTCAACTCATAGGTTACTTCTTGCGTAACTGACGGGTTATCCGTTCCACCATCTGGATAATAGGCTATCTCGGCTTTCAAACTGCCTTTTTCTTTCCCAGGGATAACTTCTCCTCCTGATGTTTCTGCCGTTTCTCGATAACTGATGGTCAAAATAAAATGTCCCGGCAAACGCATGTATCCGTCTGGAGCTGTTTCTTCTTTGATCCGGTAATTTCCTGCAGCTAAATCTTGTGAAAGAAACTTCGAAAGGTCGGCTTGATCGGGTGTCAAGCCATCATCAATCATCTCATACTCCCCAGGATTCACTTCATGTTCAAGTGAGAATGCAGCTCCTGGCAATTTTTGATTATTCGTACTATCTAACTTGAATAGCGTTAAATCAAGCGGTGCGAGTTCATTTTTCAGCGTAACTTGTAATACGCCATCAATAATCGCATAGCCCTCTCCTAAATCGGCTGTTTCATCAATGATTGGCTCTCCATTGATCACAAATTGACCTTCTTCATTCAATCCAAATAAAGCAGTCTGATCAGACAGTTGGTAGCCATTTGGTGCAACTGCTTCAGAGATTTCATACTTACCCACAGCTAATTTCAAAGGATCGGTATATTCAAGATCCTCATATTTGTCGAGACCAACTCTATAAAGATAGAAGGAGCCAATGCCTGGTTCTTGAGAAGTTAGATCACGTGGATTACCTGTATAAGCTCGATAAAGTGGGAATCCTAGATCGTCTGTCTTTTTGATATCGAAGCCCGCCCCATCTAATGGCTCACCATTTTGATCGATTTTTTTCACTCTGACTTCACGGTATCTAAAGGTGTTATACACCTCATGATCGATCCACAGCAACCCGTCGTCGTCTTCGATAAATGTTAAGTAGTGCCAATTTACTTCGTTTAACCGTTGATATTTGATTGTCCCCTCACTGTTTCCAGAGATTTGCAAAAGCCAACCATCATTTTCTGTAGGATCTTCGAAGCCTTCTGGACTTTTTGTTTCTATAATCTTGTATTCTGCATACTTATCGCCTTCATCGCCATGTTCAAATGAATCGGGATCACCAAATGGATGAATAATTTTATCCTCTCCATCTAGGATATAGTCTCCGTCTTCATTGACACGATAGAACGTCAAGAGACCTTTTTTGTCTTCTTTTACATTGCTCCCAGAAATACCTTTAGCAATCGCATTTCCTTGTGCATTCCCTTCGCCATCTGTCTCATAGACTTCAAATTCTGCGCCATTGATTGGTACGTCACTATCTTTGACCAGCTTTTCAATATTCAAATGAACAGGTTTGAACTCATTCCGTATTTCTAGTTTGACGTAAAGATCTTTATAATCTGTTTTTTCATCGTTTAAATTTTGAACAACCGAGAATGTATGGTATTCTCCTTCATTAGTGGCATTTGGGTCTTTTCCTTCAGGACCACCCTTCCGGTCTCCTGAAGTACTCGCATTCACCAATTCATAATGTCCTAGAGTGTCTCCTTCGCCGGCAATATATTTTCTTACTTGAAACGAATACGTCTCATCACTCAATTGATAACGTGGCGGACCTGAAATTTCTCTTACCCAATAAACAGCACTTTCTGCGCCGCCTTCATCTCCAAGTATAGGAATCTTGGTTTCAAAAATAGCCATTCCATCATCTGTTGTCCGACTCGTTTCAATTGGTACAACCTCAGTTCCAGCTTCACCAGGATCTTGATTGTATAAAGCAAATTCGACGCCCGCTAGTGCTTCACCATCTTGCCCAGTCTTTTTGATTTGCAGATTTCTATCCTTGTGTTCATATCGAATCGACGGAGCTGGTAGATACATCCGACCTGTCGCTCGATCGTTTTGATAATCCTCTAGATTTTGTAGATAAGCCATATTATTCACTGTATAGAATTTACCATCTTGTGCCCCACCATCTAATTTGACTTGGTACTTGATCCGAACCATTTCGCCTTCTCCTAACGAAATCGGAGAAAACGCATATGCATGATTTTCATGTCCTGCATATTGCGTTGGTGTTGCTACAACCTCTGGTGGCTTCGTTCCATGTCTTGATACATCCCAAACTTCTGGTGCTTCATATTTTGTTCCTGATTCGCTGTTCTCTAAATGGTAATACTGGATTTCTGCCGAATTTCCTCCCCCAAACAGTGAAACATTGAATCCCGTTTCATCATAAAGTGTCGCTTGTTCGATCGTTTTTTTGAACGTTGCCGAGATATTTTCTAAAGCATCTACAATTTCTGCTTTGTTATTGGCATTATAATAATAAGGATCTGTCCCATTCGGCTTCGTGTCAGCAATATTTTTCAACACATTTCGACCAATCGCATCTAATCGTTGCCTCCCAGAAATATTTCCTTCAATCCCTAAACCGATCGTAAAAATATTCGGTGGCGATTGATAGGTATTTTTTAACCAATGATGATACGCCACAGTATTGATTGCTGAAGATTTTTCTTGAGTAGTAGCTGCTCCGGTCGTATTATTATCTGCGCCTCCAGTTCCTGCCCAATGCGTTGCTTTACTGTCGCCATCTTTTACTTCCCCATAGCGATATTGAATTTGATTCGTGTTAGCTGGCCGGTTGAAATCTGTCGCATAGGTTACAGGATACGTAAAACCAGCATCAGAAGTATTTCCGGAAAAGGTTTCAAAATTTTTAAAGAGGGTACCGTTATCTGTTACCACTTTATCTGGCATCACATTCCAACTGTTCCAATTATTGCCTCCCCTCGAAGTTCTTGACTCAATAGGTGCATAGCTAAAGGTAGGGGTGCCGTCTCCCACAACAATCAAAATCTTCTCAGGATTTCTCTCTGCTCCTCCATTATCCTTGTAGAGAACTTCATAGCCTTTTCTCAACCCTAATGTCAAAGGCGTTCCTCCAATAGGTGTTCTTGTCAATACAGTACTAGTAGTTATTGAATTGAGGTTATCTGTCATCGCTAAGGTATCTGAATTGATCTGATCCTGATTACCCGTTGATGTACTCGAATGGTAAAAATTGACTAACCCGATGCGGGCATCCATTTCCGGAGCAGACAACAAATTTCTACTGATTTCAAGAACTGATTCGCGTAAGGCGGCATCTTTACTTTGACTTCCCGAACCTGTTGTTCCTTCATTCATACTTGCTGATTTATCAAGGACGAATACCACATCGACCGGCGTGATACTTTTATCTTCTCCCCCAATCACATCTAAATAAACATTGTAAAGTGTGGTTGTGTCTTGTGGAGAAACACCCTCTTCTGTAGTACTTGGTAAAACTGGTTCCACCCATTTTTTCACATATGCACTATTATAATCTAAATAACTATTGGCAAAATTCCGTTCCGTTCCCCAAAGCTGAACTGTTTGAGCAGGGGTATTTGTATCTCCTTCGGTGGCAGTAGAACCATTATCCGTGGCGTAATTATAATTCCGCCAGTTTGCGCCCCCAATCGAATAATCAGAATCATCGATCAATTGATTATTATCATAAAGCGAACCTTTATACCCACTGTAGGCCTCGCTGCTTTGACTCCAATTATCTAACACACTAGTGAAGTCATTCGTGGCAAACAATGGATACCGATTTTGTTTGCTGGTTGCGGAACCTTGTGGATAAACATAGGTATATGGATCGTCAGTCGCAGTCGGACCAAGACGCGCTAAAATACCACTGAACAACGGACTCTGGACTCTTGCTAAGGGTCGTCCACTCGGAATGATCGGTTCGTCTGATTCTACAGATATGTCATCTCGTTGCGTTTCAGCGGTTTCTTCTTTATTTTCAATAGCTTCTTGATTATCAGTTCCTTCGTTATTGTCAGCTGCTTCATTATCAGTTACCTTAACTTTCTCATCTACAACGACTTGAAGAGGCAACTCTCCTTCTTTGGTGTCTGGTAATTTTTCTGTTTCAAAAATCAACGTTCCAGTTTCTTGATCCTTTGAATACACTTTTCCAACATACCATTCTTGTTCATTGATCGTTTCGGTTTTTAATTCTGCTCCCTCTTCATCGTAAGAAGCTAATCCGCTCCCGCGGATATTGGTTACTGTGCCAATACCAGCTGCAGCGGTATCGATGGCGATACGGATCCTCCCTTCATTGTCACTTTTTTTCTTTTCAAATTCCAATGTCCATTCTAGGGTGTCTTCTTTCTCAACATATTTTCCTTCAATCTGCGCATAATCTTCATCTAGATAAACTTTCTTTTCTGTATTTGCAACAGTATCTGCAATTACATCTCGATCAGCTAGATGAATGATCGATTGAAAGGATGGACCTACCAACATACACATAGCAACAAACTGTAGCACCTTCAAGCCGATTTTTTTCACTTTTTTTACTCCCTTCCTCATAATTAAAAAACATGCGTGTTTTTTCACATAAATCAAAATGAATAATCACATAAACTTTCTCCTTTTATTTTAATGTATTTTTAATCATTATTCAAATGATATCCTAAACGCCGAAACCTTCGCATTTATAAACAAGGAAAAATGAAAATAACTCTAACTATATTAAAACATTTTAATATAAGCAATGATAACCTAACAACAACAAAAGAATAATAGGCGTTTTATAAAATGATCCTCATCAATAGTAATAAAAAAGACAATCAGCAAAATAACTAAAATGAGAATAAAGAATAAACGATTAGAAAAATAAAATAACACTAATTCAAAAAGTTTAATAACTGTCAATTTTCTAAAATTTTATCTATATTTTTATATTCGTTCTATCTACTTTCTTTACACGATTCATAATCCTCAATTTATTCTTGCTTTTACCGATCATTTCACCCTCAAAATTATTTATAAAAAAAGAAAAATAACTTTTTTGTTTTCAGATAACGTGTTTTATACTACAAAAATGATTTAGCAATCGTTTTCTTTGAAGTTTTTATCCATTCGTATCAAAATAGAGAGGTATCAAAAAAAGATTAGGAGGCATTTTGATGTTCAGACACCAAAAAGAATTGCAGTTTGAAGCAAAACCAGATCGTCCCAATCTGTTGATCGCGAAATATTTACAAGAACTTATCGGTGGACAGTATGGAGAAATGAGCGTGGCAATGCAATACCTTTTCCAAGGATGGAGCTGCCTAGGAGAAGAAAAATACAAAGATATGCTGATGGATATTGCTACCGAAGAACTTGGCCATGTGGAAATGTTGGCTACGATGGTCGCACGTCTATTAGAAGAGGCACCTGTGGAAGATCAAGAAGAAGCAATGAAAAAAGATCCAACGATTGGTGCGATTATTTCAGGAATGAATCCGCAACAGGCAATCGTTGCCGGCTTAGGACCACGTCCAGCAGACAGCGTTGGTAACCCTTGGAGCGGTAGTTATATTATTGCAAGTGGCAATTTACTTGCTGATTTCCGTGCCAATCTCAATGCGGAATCACAAGGACGCTTGCAAGTCGCACGCATCTATGAAATGATCGATGACCGCGGCGTAAAAGATTTACTCTCTGTGTTACTTGCACGAGACAGCTATCACCAAAATCTATGGGCTAGCGCAGTAAAAGAATTAGAAGAAAATGAAGGTTCGATTCTTGTTCCAAGTACCTTCAATCGTGAAAATGAACGTAAAGATATCGCCTACGACTTTTATAATTTTTCCGAAGGTGATGAAAGCAGTAAAGGCCCTTGGGCTAGCGGTAAAGCATTAGACGGTGAAGGCGAATATCAATGGTTGGACGAACCAAAGATCGAAGGAGCTAAGCCTAAGCTAAAACGTGTCACACCGAAAATGTATGGCACCCCTCCAGCTAAAAAGTAAAAAGAACGCCTCTAGCAATCGGTTTCTGATTGCTAGAGGCGCTTTTCTTTTATTCATTTATGATCAAACGACCGTAACTTCTACATCGATATTGCCTTTGGTTGCCTTGGAGTAAGGACAATAGTCGTGCGCTTGCTCTGCTAATTTCATTGCTTCTTCTTCACTGACATCCTCTACATGGACTTCTAGTACCACACCGATTTTATATCCGCCTTCGTCAAGGGTATAAAGGGATACACGTGCCTTGACAGTAGAATCAACAGTTAGGTTCGCTTCTTTGATCATATGCTGTAATGCACCGTTAAAGCAAGAAGCATATCCTGCTGCAAATAATTGTTCTGGGTTGGTTCCATCCGCGTGGATGCCTGGGGGAGTGATCTTCATGTGCATGGAACCATTCGGTGCTTCAACTTCCCCTTCTCGCCCACCGTGATTGATCATCGCTGTTTCGTATAATTTTTTCATTGTACTACTCCTTTCTATAGTTCACTTCATATTACTAGTGTAAGTATATTCAGAAGTTTATACAAAGATTCTGCTTGTTATTCGAAAAGTAAAATACCATCTTCCACCAATTTTCCAAAGAATAGAAAGATGCAACTTGTAAGCAGCAATGTCATATTTGTTCCAAAATAAATGGCGATTTTTTCTACGTAATCCTTGATATGATTGATTTTAAGATACATGAAAACCAAAAAATTCACCCCGTAGACCAACACTGTTAAAAAGATGATCATATTCATAACCATTTTTATCCCTTCCCCTCACTTTTTACCCTTCATCCTCCGCTAATATCAGTGGCTCAACATCTGGAAATGTTGCTAATTCTCGCGAGAGCACTTGTAACGCTGTGCTATTTTTTCCCTTTATATCATTTTCAATTTGTAAAACTAATAGAGGTTCATGAAGACTTGGACGAAGTAAGAACCAACCGTTGCCATAAACTCCTTTTAAATCATAACGAATGCCTTCTTGATTTTCTGGCTGTAATTTCATCCCCGGATATTTTTCTAATGTATCGGACAAACGCTGAATGATTTCTCTTCCTCTTTGTTGTGTATGATCACTAGTCAACCCTAAGCGAATTTCTTGCACTTCAATCGGTTGCCTTAATCCTTGAATGATTGCTTCTAATGTCAACTGTTCCTCTTTTAATCTTGGGAGAAGCATCAATATTTTGGCGATCACGTAGGCACCATCATCTAAAAAATAATTTTCTTTAAACGCCGCATGTCCACTTGTTTCAATGGCTAACTGTGCATCGACACCTGATTCATTTAATGCCAACGCTCTGTTGATAACATTTCGATAGCCTGAGATATAGCGATCTTGTTTTCCCCCTTTTGATTCGATAAATGCTTGTAAATGTGTCGATGTTGGAGAATTTGTCACTATCGTCGTTCCTGGATGCTCATTCAAGACAATCATACTTAATAAGGCAATCAAATTATTTCGATTGATCACTTGACCATTCCCGCTCACTACTGCTGAACGATCCACATCTGTATCAAAGATCACACCTAGATCCGCTTTATTTGCCAGCACTGCTTTTTTGATACTAGCCATTGCTTCTTGATTATCAGGATTAGGGATATGATTTGGAAAATGACCATCTGGCTCTAAGAACTGCGAACCAGTCGTATCCGCACCCAATTCTTCAAGAACAAGTTCAGCGAAAAAACCACCTGATCCATTCCCAGCATCCACAATGATTTTCCAACCGGCTAATGGTTTTTCATTTGTCTTTCCGATACCGTTCCTGATTTTCTGGACTAGATCTTTGGCATAGATAGTTACTAAATCTGCTTTACGTACCGATCCTGTATATCCATTTTTATTCTTTTCAGTGGCTTTTGTCAATATGAAGGCGATATCTTCTTTTTCGGCTCCACCTTGCATTGTAAAAAATTTCATGCCATTGAAGTAAAAAGGTAAATGACTTGCCGTCAACATGACGCTCGCATCACACTGGAATTGTGAGAACTGAGTTGCCATGAACATGGCAGGAGTAGTGGCTAAATCAAAGTCGATGACATTGACTCCCTGATCGACTAGTCCTTTAATCAACGCTTCCTTTAACAGTGGTCCACTGATTCTGCTGTCACGCCCAATGCCGACAGTCAACTTTCCATCTTGATACTTTCGTCCATTTGCTTTTTTTAGCCAGGTAACAAATCCACAACTAATTTTTTCCATCTCTTTCGCTGTTAGATTTGCATCAAATTCCTCTGTTGAAATAGCAATTCCTCGAATATCCGAACCATTCTGTAGCGCTTTCATAAAAGACATTTTGTATCTTCCTCCTTTATTCTCTCATTTTTTCTAACTTTTCTGCAAATGCTTGTGCATCTTCTTCAGAACGGCAAATCACAATAAATGTGTCTACACCAGCGATCGTTGCAGCAACTTCTGGGTAGGCTGCTTCATCTAACCAATTCGTTACGACATCTGCGCCATCTTTTTCTGTTAACACGACAATCATGAATTGTACGATTTGAATTTTTAACACTTCTCTTTTGACAGCTGATTTTAGTCGTTCTTCATTCAATGTTTCAGATGGTTGACTAAATAATGCATAACGTACTTGCTTATTCTCATCATGGGATTTCACCAGCTTCATTTCTCGAATATCGCGGGAAATCGTCGCTTGGGTTGCTTTAACACCAACTTCTTGTAATTTAGCTAAAAGTTCTTCTTGGGTACTGACTGGTTGTTCCGTAATGATTCTGCGAATCAATGATTGTCGTTGGATTTTTTTCATACTGGACACCTCTCGTCTTTATTATAACAAAAAAACTGATTTTTTAGTATTTTTTACTTTTATTTTCTATGAATCAACGAATTGATTTTGGAGCAATCGACACACGCAAAATCGTCTTCATTTTTTCTGTATTTGCTCTACGTGGATCACTCATATAGATTTCTTTATGCTCTTTAGACGTCCGTTCATAGCCTTCTTTTTGAATAAAATCAGCCAACTTTTTAAATGTTGCGGGTTCATCATCATATGGACCGATGTGTACCATTTGCGCAGTCAATCCCTCTTCGATCGTTACAAACTGCAATTGGTCTATCAGCTCGGACGGTAGTTTATGCGCACTTCGGACAAGAGCCTCCTGTGCCACTTCTTTGGTTACAAAACCAGGTTGTTTGATCATTAATTGATAAGAAAAATGTTTTTTTTGCATTACTTTTTCGTTGAGGTACTTCTCTTGTAGTCCCCATAGACCTTCTAGCGGATACACCGTATAAGGCTGATAGTTTGGGATAAGCCAATCTTTCTTCGGTGACATTCGAACAGCATAACTCCATGCGTAAAGAGAAGCAACACGTCGCTGGAAATCTTCATCATTTGGGTCACCGACCCCATTGATACTAAAAAAATGCTGCTCAGGTAATACTAAGATCTGTGGTCTTTTCTTTATACTATAACCAGCCTCACTTTTTTTCCAATCGATTTTTTCCATTCCGTCCTCCTGTTATCTATCCATTTCCTACTATCATAACTCTTTTACTCAGACTTGGCTAACGTTGTTGACACTAATTTTCATTCTATGCTAGAATATGCGTTGTAAACAAATCGTACAGATAACACGTCACTGGCGTGTCGAGAGAGAGGCGATTTCTATTTTTTTAAATAGAAATCACTCTCTTTTTTTTACGAAATTTTTTTGAGGTGAACACGATGACAAAACAAAAACATATTTTATTAGTACCTGCGGTGATTGCTACAGGTATGATGTCCTTTGCCGGGGTGTTGATTGAAACGGCAATGAACGTAACCTTTCCAACTTTGATCAACCAATTTCAATTAACTACAGCACAGGTACAATGGGTTACGACTATCTATTTATTGATGATCTCGATCATCGTCCCCCTGTCGACTTATCTTACTAAAAATTTCAGTATACGCAGTCTTTTTCTACTGTCCAATCTACTGTTTTTAGCTGGAATTATCATTGACTTTTTTTCTCCAACTTTTTTGATTTTACTCCTTGGTCGACTTCTGCAAGGAGCGGCGACAGGAATCGCATTACCTTTGATGTTCCATATTATTTTAACTTTTGCTCCGATGAATCGACGTGGCGCAATGATGGGAGTCGGGACTTTGACTACCGCTATTGCTCCTGCAATCGGACCGACTTACGGCGGTATTTTAACTTCGAATTTTACTTGGAATCACATTTTTCTTTTTCTTATTCCCGTATTACTGCTTTCATTAGTCATTGGGTTAGTTTCTATCCCTACTGTTCCAGTTAAAAAGAGTGGCCGTTTGGACCTATCAAGCGTCTTAGGTTTATGTCTCCTTTTTAGCGGAAGTTTGACTTTCTTGAGTATGTTAGGCACAACGGTGGGTTGGCTTGCGTTAGTTATCGCTATCATTGGGTGTTTCATTTTTTATCGACGCACTCAAAAAGCAGCATCCCCTTTGATCCAATTGACTATTTTTCACAATAAAACCTTTCGTTTATTTTTGTTTAGTTTTTTGATTTATCAGTTCTTATTGTTGGGTATTTCCTTTGTCCTACCTAATTTTGTACAGATCGTTCAGGGAAGTAGTCCATTCATCGCTGGCATCGCTATGCTTCCAGGAGCAGCTGTAGGAGCTTTGTTATCGCCTTTTTCTGGAAAATTACTAGATCAGTACGGACCAAAAAAACCGATTCTAACTGGGTTGCTCCTTGCGCTTATCGGTTGGTCTGCACTTGTTCTTCTCATCGGACATGTTTCTCTGCTATTCTTGGTTCTTTGCCATGTGATCTATATGGTGGGTATCGGCTTATCTTACAGTAATATGATGACTACCGGGATGAATGCGTTGCAGGTAGATGCGCAAAGTGATGGGAATGCTGTATTCAACACCTTACAACAATTTTCTGGAGCTGTTGCAACTTCTCTAGTAGCGATTATTATCAATCTTATCCAAGACCATACAACATTAAACTACCGAGATGCTACTACATTAGGATCAAAAATTGCTTTAGGCGTATTGCTTTTCTTACTGATAATCAGCTTTATCCAGTTCATCCAGTATAGTTTAGCAAAAAAGAAAGCATGATTTCTCTGTAAACTATTTCCCAGCAGTTTCTTACCTAGACGAGTACTGTTTCTCTAATCAAC
Organism: Enterococcus sp. VV15; assembly: GCF_005236045.1. Lineage (NCBI taxonomy): Bacteria > Bacillati > Bacillota > Bacilli > Lactobacillales > Enterococcaceae > Enterococcus > Enterococcus sp. VV15. The sequence continues at coordinate 72,425 of NZ_QPTY01000003.1, read as the reverse complement.
ACTTCAGTCGTCTTAATATAAAGCACACACACTGTTTCTAATAAGGAGGAACTGTCTCAACACTTTCTTGATCGACGAGTTTATGGGAAAATAGAGACTGAAAAAAGGAGGCTTTCTTTATGGAAAAAATTGCCATTATCGGTGGTGGGATCATTGGAATGACTTTAGCCAATTATCTTGATACAACAAAGTTTGAGATCGTACTTTACGATCATGGAGTAGGTCAAGCAACAAAAGCTAGCGCCGGGATCATTTCTCCTTGGCTCTCCAAAAGAAGAAACAAGAAATGGTACCATTTAGCAAAAGACGGCGCCGCTTTTTTCCCGAAATTAGTTCAAGATTTTTCACTTGGTCAATCGATCTATGCACAGTCTGGTACCATCATACTACGGAAAACGGAACAATTAGCTGAACTAGCGGATTTGGCCGAAGAAAGAAAAAAAGAGGCACCAGAAATCGGCAAGATTCGTTTACTGAAACCTGAGGAAACATCTGCACTTCTTCCTCTATTGAAGAGAATGCCCGCTTTGTACATCAGCGGTGGTGGAAAACTTGACGGAAAAGCGTTTTTAAATGAACTGTCTAAAAGACTTACTCATAAAGGGATTAAACAACTCCATGAAAAAGCGCACTTAAAGAGAGCTCAGGATAATTGGGTGATCGAAAGTAAGTCAGGAAAACAGAACTTCGACCGAGTGATTGTATCACCAGGACCTGCATTAAAAGCCTTATTGGCTCCTTTAGGTTATCAGACAGATATTCGGCCTCAAAAAGGACAACTTGTGGTATTTGATACAGCTTCTTCCCAGAGCCAGGATTGGCCTGTCGCGATGTTGGATGGAGAAGCGGATTTGATCCCCTTTACTGATGGAAAAATTTTATTAGGCGCTACCCACGAAAATACTGGTGGTTGGGACTTGTCCCCTACTGAAGAGGCTTATCGACAATTGAGTGAAAATGCTGCTAGTTTTTTGGAAGAACCACAAAAACTTTTTGCTCAATCACATCATCTCCAAGTAGGCACCCGTGCTTATACATCTGACTTTGCTCCATTCTTTGGTCCATTGCCAGATGATCCAGAACTCCTTGTTGCTAGCGGTCTCGGCTCATCTGGATTAACGACAGGCCCCTTTATTGGTTATCTTTTAGCTATGTATCTGAATACTGGCTCTTGGCAAGGGGCTGATTATCAAAAGGAAATCCATACTTATATAAAGATCAATCAATAAAAAGCCAAGATACCCAGAAATAATGACACTATTTCTGGGTATCTCGCTTTTTTATTATAGCTTATCTATCCTACTGAATAAATCAAATCCAAGTGCTATTTTGCTAATTGGCCAATCAAATTTTCAATACTTTCTGCTGCTTCTTTTGGCAACGAATGATAGGCATTTAATGAGCGAATATATTGTGTACGTATCCGTAAACGTTCCTGCAATAGTTGTCTATATGCTCTATCATCAAAAGGCACTTCCATTCCTTCAATCGGCAAGTAAGAAATTCTAGGTAGCATGCCAAATGGAATAAACTTTCCAGTTTCGCGAACAATTTTCTCGATACTCCCTAAGGTGATTGCTGGTGTTACTTTTTTTCCATTATAATTTCCTGTATTCAATACATAGCATTTGGTACGCCCTGATTCAAAAAGCGTTCGAAATGCCTGATAGTCTTCGCCTAAAGGATAGGCACGGAAGGGATTGGCAAAAGGTTCTATAATCAGTTGGTTAGCGTCACCGTTTGTCACATTTTCTGCACTCGAACGTTTCGTAGCTAATGTCGCTCCAAAGGCGGTAGCTAATGTGGGATCATCGATTCTTAAAACGGGTGGTAAAGAGTCATCTTTCATGATCCAAAAAACAGCGTCTATCGGTTCATCCAAATGGTCTACGCGATTAGGAGTGACAAAACGAGATTTCACTGTCCGACCATTTCCATTACGAATATCTTGTGTGATGATTATTTTTTCTTGCATTTCATTCGTTGTCACTCCAACATTTTGACAAGTAAGAAAATAGGCGATGGTAGGATCATCGGAAGAATAATCTTGTGTTTTATCAAAATAGGAGGGTTCCAACGCAGTTGTCGAACCTTTTTCGCGAGAAATAATAAACGCATCATCATGAAGGATCGTTACGGGTAGATCTTCTGCATGTTTCGCCAATGTAATCGTGGATTTTCCAGAGCCAGATAAGCCAAAAACAGCCATCGTATAAGTTCTATCATCTAAAACATATTGCTTCATCCCTCCATGGCAAGCAACAAATCCATTTCTGTTTGCCATCGCCCACGCTAGCGTCAAGGTAGCTTTCTTCAGTTCCCCAAAATAGCGCAACCCTAAGACAGCTGCCACGTTATGATGAGGATCAAACAATACTAAGCCATCAGGATACTCGCTGTCTGTCCAATAGGGATCACAAAAAATATAAAGGTCCCCTTCATCATAAACAGTGGAGTTTTGATAGATTTTTTCAATCTCATCCGTAGCAAATTGAAAATTCAACAGATAAGAATAGAGATTGTTCTCGAACCCTTCAGGAATCAGCAAATGTGACTTGACTGAAAACTCATTGTCCAACCCAACGATTACTTCACCATGATAAAATACTCTATTTCTACTTTGATAAACAGCTTCACGTAAAATACCTTCATATTTCTTTTGATCAATTGTCGGTTCTCCGATAACCCGTCTTGCTGATGCTGTTCGCCCTACGACCTTACCATCATTGAACACCAGTATTTTTGCATCTTGTGGTAACTTAAATTCTTCAGTATGCATGATTGGTAAATCTGTGACAATCGTTCCTGGGCTTTCTTTTGCTAACTGATAAGCGATCTGCAAGTTGGGGATCTGCTCGACATTGTTTCCATAAAACGCCGTCTCGATTATGGTGCGAATACCTGATAGCAGTGGATTCTCAGGCTCTATATCTTTTGCCTTTAAAAATGATTTTGTACTCATTCTATCACCTCATTTATGTTTTTTAGATTAAAGCGTTTTCTTAATTATAACTTAACTTCTTTCTTTCTTACCAATCATTTCCTGTTTTAGTTGTTCTAACAGTGTTCTATTACAAAAAAAACAAGAAATCGCTGTAACGATTTCTTGGTTCATCTGATTATTATTATTTGCTAGACTCGACTTAGTACCAACCGTTAGCTAACCAGAATGCTTTTGCAGCATCCCATGAACCATAACGTGAAGTAACGTATTGGTCAGCTACACGTTCTTGGTTTTCAGCAGAGTAGTCACCATTCAAGTATGATGCATCTAATTGGTAACGTCCGATATAACGGCCGTTAGTTGCTGTATAAGAACCGCCTGATTCTTTATTGGCAATCCATTCTTTTGAAGAACTTGTATTGCTTGGAGTTGTTGCTGTTGCAACAGCGGGAGCAGCAGGTGCTACTTCAACTGTTTCAACTGGCGCAACGTATGTATATTCTTGCGTTGCTGTTTCAGTTGTCGCTGGAGCTTCTACTTTTGGTGTTGCTTCAGTTTTTGCTGAAGAATCGCTAGAAGTTGGGATCGTTAATTCTTCACCAACGTAAATGCGGTTAATGTCAGCAATATTATTTTTTTCAGCAATTGCTTTGATCAATGAATTGTCACCAGCAAATTTTTGTGAAATCTTTGATAGCGAATCACCAGATTGGATTGTATAGATTTCATCGGCATGCGCATTTGTTGTTCCTACAAACATAGCAGTTGCACCAGCAGCAAAAGTTGTACCTAAAACGATCTTTTTAATTGAGTTCATATTTATCTCCTTTATTTTTCCCATGTATTTATCAACGTCATTAACTTTATCATCTAAAAATATTTCATAGGTAAAAGAAGTGTGACATTTAATGACAAAATCGGCATTTTTTTAATATTTGTAACATAACTCAAAGTGAAAAAAATACAGAGCTCTCCCAAAAGCCTTATTTATCAAGCAATGAAACGCTTTTTAACTATTTCTTAACTTGTTTAGAAAAACTTATATTTTGTAATATAAGCTCATTTTTAAAGCTTATTTTTTTCCATTTTTCTTTAAATAACTCTCATTTTTTTAAAAATTTTACTAAAAATGCAAAAAATCCAGCAATTGTTACAACAATTACTGGACAAAAATCATGATTTGTGGAAGAAACCTCTTAACTATTTGGTCGTTTTTCTTTGTTTTTCTTTTGTAACATTGTGATTGCCTGTGCTATTTCTATTGAAACTTCCTCGTTATCTTCTTTTTGATCGACAACTTCTAAAGTTTCTATCCATTTTTTAGGTTCTTTTCTCCCTAAGCGACCAATTGCCCAAGCTGCCGTTGCACGGATCACAGGTCTAACATCCGTTAAGCATTTCTCGATCTCAGGTAAAGCAGAAGTATCACCTAAATTAGCTAAAGCAATGAGGGCATTTCTTTGCAGCGGTTTTTTTCCACGCCACGAACCGGCTAAATGACCAAATTGTGCGTTGAACTCCTTATTTGATAATTGGAGCATTGGTTTCAATTTGGGATAAACTTCATCAACTTTTGGTTCCATCTCGTCATGGAAATGGAAATCTTTTCCTCTATTATAGGGACAGACAAGTTGGCAAATGTCACAACCATAAATGACATTACGCATTTTCTTACGATATTCTTCAGGCATTAATCCTTTCGTCTGTGTCTGATACGACAAGCACCTTTGAGCATTCATCCGTCCATCACCTAATAATGCTTTCGTAGGACATGCCGTGATACAACGTGTACAGTCACCACAGCCAAATACACCGGGCTCATCAGGTTCAAATTGGATATTTGTAACAACTTCACCAAGATACACAAATGAGCCGTATTCTTCTGTGATCAACAAGCCATTTCTGCCAATAAATCCTAATCCGGCACGTTGCGCCACCGCTACATCGATCAATTCTCCTGTATCGACTTGCGGTGCAAATCGCCAAGCATCCTCTTGTTGCCATACGACTGCTCTTGTTTTGATGAAATCGATCAGTTTATTTAAGCGGTCACGCAAGATATCATGATAATCGACTCCCCATGAAGCACGTGCAAATTGCCCACGTTTTTCATCTTTGGGTACTTCTTCATGAATTTTTGTAGGATAAGCTAAAGCAATCGAAATGATCGACTGCGGAGATTCAAATGTTTTTTCTATATACAAACGTTCATCAATCACTGGATGCTCAAAACCAGAAGTATGTCCCGCTGCTTTCTGTGACTCTAGTGATTCCTTTAGATGGTCAAATGGTTCAGCTGTAGTAAATCCGATTTTATCGATCCCTAGACGCTTGCTCTCTTCTATGATTTCATCTTTTAATGTTTTTGTCATTTTCCCCACCTATCTATCATGACCGTCAACGACTATATAATCCGTAGTATAAACGATCTTTTTTTAGTTGGACAAATTGGATTTGCTGATCTGCAATTTTTCGTTCAGCCATCCAGCGTTTTCTCGTGGCAAATATTTCCCAATAATTGACAGAAATCCATTTTCTTTGGTTATCTAATGCCTGAAAAAAATTGAGAGAAACAGGTTTAGTATGCAATAATTCATGGAAGCGAACTTGTTCTTCCTGAGAAAAAGTGGATAGATCTCTCGAATAAAGTGTTTCTTCATACAGACATTTTTGTTGTGTATACGTAAACGTTTGGGGGATTTTCCCTGGACGTGCAATTTGGACTAGTCGATTATAATAGCTATTCATCAATTTACTATTTGCGATAAATGCACTTTTGTAATAAGCCGATTGTATTTTCTCAATCACACCTTCTGTTCCCATCACTGAAAACAATGCAGGCCACGCCTTGATAGTCACTTCATTATTTTGTTTGACTAAGACACCTGGTACGAAACCTCCAGAAGAGATCGAAACGAAATAGCCGATTCCTGTTGTTTCATCTAATGACTGAAATTCATCGAAAAGCCACTTCGCAGGATAATGCTCTTCATTATCCGCTTCATTTGGATTTGCTATGAATAATTTAGCCATTTCGGATTCTAAAAATTGTAGATCTTGATCCTTTTCAGAGTTTTCATGCTGTTCGATCAGCTTAATCACTTCTTCTTTGATTTGATGCTTGTCTTTACGCGTAAAATTCATAGCTCCACCTTCCTTTCATACCTCTAACTATAACGGAAATCCGCTAAAAAAGGTATCTGTAAGCTGTAAAAAGAAAGAGTTTTTAGTCATTTTTTCGTGAAAAAGAAGCTGAAACATTTTTTGTATGTCTCAGCTTCTTAAAACAAGTCAAATGTAGGCTTGCACTATACACCAAAAAACAAGGTATACAAACTTTTACTCCTCTTTGAACATCTTGTCGCCACATTTCTTTGTTGAACAAATCGCTTACCTAATGTGATTCTTCCATTTTTTCTTGACTTAACCCATCATGGATCGTCTGGATATTCCACTGCATCATCTTGTAATATGAATCGCCTTTCCCCCCTTTTTTATCAATCGAATCCGTGTACAATTCGTCATAGATCGTTAGTCCCGTTTCTTTAGCGACACGTTCCATACTTCTCGGATCTACACTCGTTTCGACAAATAGAACAGGCACATTTGAATCCCGCACTTGGTTAACGATCGTTTTCATCTGTTCAGGTGTCCCTTGGCTTTCTGTATTGATCTCCCAAATATAGGCAGCCGGCACATCATATGCTTTTGAAAAATATTTGAATGCTCCTTCACTAGTTATAAGCAATCGTTTATCTTCTTCGATCGAACCAAGATTGTCTTTTGCTTGCTGATCTAATTTTTTCAATTGTTCGATGTACGCTTTGCTGTTCTTTTCATACTCTTTCTGATTATCTTCATCTTTTTCAGAGAGAATCCTTGTTATTTCTTCTACGTACTTCATCCCATTCGACAAATCTAACCATGCGTGAGGATCTGCCTGAGTTTTAGTAGCTCCTTTTGCCAAATAGAGTGGCGTAACTTTTTTACTTACTGCAAAATAGTCTTTTCCTTCCTCTTTTTTCGCTGTTTCCATCAAATTCATAAACCAGCTGTTCCCGGTTTCTAAATTTAACCCATTGTATAAAATGACATCTGCATCACTTGCCTTTTTGATATCTTCCGGCAACACCTCGTATTCATGGGGATCCGTGCCCACCGGAACAATACTATGAACAACTACATGCTCTTTTCCTACTTCTTTAGCCATATCTGCTAAGATCGAATTTGTTGCCACTACCGTTAATTGATTCTCCTGCTCTTTGTCGATTTCTTGACTCCCACAACCTGCTAAAAGTAAGAACCCTACAAATAACAACCAATAAATCTTTTTTTTATTTTTCATTGTGCCACCTCTTTTACTTTATTTTTTTAATTTTCTTTGATCGTACTTACGCTTGCTTTGACCGAAATAAAATTCCTTTTGTCGGCGAAAACAAGAAAGCAAGTGTAAAGAACAGCGCACATGCCAACACGATCGTAGCACCAGAAGGCCAGTTGTAACTATAACTGAAAAAGACACCGACAATAGCACTTAAAACGCCGATAGTTGCCGATAGAATAATCATTTTTGCTAAATTGTTCGTTAACAAATAGGCTGTCGCAGCCGGAGTGATCAGCATAGCGATCACTAGGATCGTTCCTACTGTCTGCAAACTAACAACTGCAACTAAAGTCAAGAAAAACATCAGTACATAATGGATCAACGTAGTATTCAACCCATAAGCTTTGGCCATCATTGGATCGAATGATGTGATCTTCAGTTCTTTATAAAAAATAAAAATGAGCAATAGAACGATCCCACTCACGATAGCAGTCATCTGTAAATCATTTTCTCTAACCGCTAACACATTTCCAAATAAAATATGGTAAAGATCGGTTGCACTTTGGGCAAATGAAATCAAAATGATTCCAAGTGCAAAGAAAGAGCTGAATACGATCCCGATCGCCGTATCATTTTTTAACTGACTACGTTGCGTTACAAACCCAATAATCCCCGCTGTCAACATTCCAAAAGCAGTCGCACCGACAATGTAACTGAACCCAAACATATACGAAATAGCAACCCCTGGTAAAACCGCGTGAGAAATGGCATCTCCCATCAATGACATCCCACGTAATATAATAAATGCGCCAATCACTCCTGAAGCCAATCCAACTAAAATGGACGTAAGCAATGCGTATTGTAAAAACTGATAATTCAGCAGACCTTCATAAAAAGATTGAATCATTTCTTTTCTTCTCCCTTCACTAATTGACCGATCACTTCGCCATAGGCCGCTTGTAGATTTTCTGATGTGAACGTTTCAGCCACAGGACCGCTGGCAATCAAGGTTTTGTTCAGTAGGATCAATTCATCAAAATACTCTTCCACTTTATGTAGATCATGATGAACAATAACAATTGTTTTCCCACTTTTTTTCAACTCTTTTAAAAGAAAAAAAATCTTCTTTTCACTTACTGCATCTATCCCGACAAAAGGTTCGTCTAAAAAAATCCATTCTGCACCTTGAGCAAGTGCACGTGCTAAAAAAACACGTTGCAGTTGACCGCCAGAAAGCTCACTGATCTGTCGTTTTTCATAATCGCTCATCCCGACTTTTTCTAACGCTTGTTTTGCTCGCATTTTTTCTTTCTTCCCTGGGCGCTGTCCTATCTTTAATGAAGGATAGGTTCCTAGTAATACGACCCCTGATACATCAATAGGAAAAGAGAGATCCAACTCATTGCGTTGTTCGACATACGCAATTTGTTTACGTACTTTGTGGATGGGTTGCCCACCAAAAAAAATTTCACCCGATCGTTTGGGGATCAATTCAAGGATAGCTTTCATCAAAGTTGATTTTCCTGCACCATTTGGGCCGATGATCCCAGTGATCTGTTTTGGCTGGATATTTAAATCAATTGTTTCTAACGCTGATTTTCCTTGATAAGCAGCTGATAGATTTTGAATTTCAATCATATATTTAGACATGCGCAATCTCCTTTTTAGGTTAACCTAACTTTCAATTTAAATGTAGTTTAACTTAAAACGAAAGCATTTTCAAGTTTTCAGCCAAAAAAAAAATTAAAATTCACTCGCATTTTACGTAAAGTTTCTGTAAAATCACATCAAGAGTCGATAAGCGAATTTATTTTATTTAATACTTGTTCTCATTTGAAGTATGCGTTGCAATTATTAGTATTTGCTTGTTTTACTCAAAAATCGAAAGGAGTTTTAGTATGGAAGAAGAAAAATTAACTCGAAGTCTTAGTGCACGTCATATACAGATGATTGCTCTAGGCGGGACTATTGGCGTTGGATTGTTTATGGGTGCTTCCTCAACCATTCGCTGGACTGGTCCTTCAGTTATGATTGCTTATGCAATTGCAGGATTCTTTTTGTATTTGATCATGCGTGCGCTTGGCGAGATGCTTTATATCGATCCTTCAACCGGGTCCTTTGCAAATTACGCTAGTGAGTACATCCATCCTGTTGCTGGTTATCTAACTGCTTGGAGTAACATTTTTCAGTTTGTCGTAGTTGGAATCAGTGAAGTCATCGCTATAGGTGAATATATGAATTATTGGTGCCCTAACTTGCCAACCGTTATTCCAGGAATCCTTGTTGTCCTTTTTTTGATGCTTGCAAATCTAATCTCTGTTAAGGCATTTGGTGAATTAGAGTTTTGGTTTTCAATTATTAAAGTAGTAACGATCATCTTGATGATCATCGCAGGTCTGGGAGTCATTCTATTTGGATTTGGAAACCATGGTGTGGCTGTAGGTGTTTCAAATCTGTGGAAAAATGGTGGCTTCTTTACTGGTGGTGTAAAAGGATTCTTTTTTGCTTTGTCGATCGTTGTTGCCTCTTATCAAGGAATCGAATTGATCGGTATGACAGCAGGAGAAGCAGCTGAACCGAAAAAGACGATCATAGAAGCAGTGCAATCAACACTTGGTCGGATCTTGATCTTTTACATTGGTGCGATTTTTATCATTGTAAGTATTTATCCATGGAATCAATTAAGTGAGATCGGGTCACCATTTGTTCAAACATTTTCTAAAATCGGCATTACTTTTGCTGCTGGTTTGATCAATTTCGTTGTTTTGACTGCTGCATTATCTGGATGTAATTCAGGTATTTTCAGTGCAAGCCGAATGATCTATGCTTTGGCTGTCAACAACAAGATGTCAAAGAAATTTTTGAAACTTACAAGTCACGGTGTTCCATTTTATCCAGTTGTCGCAATCTCTGGCGGTATCTTCATTGGATTGATCCTAAATTATTTATTACCGATGGTCGTACATCATTCAGAAAATCTATTTGTTTTTGTTTATAGTTCGAGTATCCTTCCAGGTATGGTTCCTTGGATCGTTATTTTGATCAGTGAGATCAAATTTAGAAAGTCACATCCTGAAGAAATGGCTGATCATCCGTTCAAAATGCCATTTTCTCCTTACACGAACTATCTTTCTTTGTTATTTCTCGCCATTGTTTTAGTCTTTATGTTTATCAATCCTGAAACAAGAATCTCTTTACTTATTGGCTTGGTTTTCTTAGTTTACATGACGATCCATTATTTTATTCGAGAACGCAGATTAGCAAATAGAGCTTAGAAAGAGGACTGAACAGATGTGTTTACACGCGTTTAGAGCACAGCTTCCATTCCCTCGATATACTCTATAAATCACCTCCCCTTCAAAAGGATGGTTTGCACTAGGACTATTCCCCCTTAACACCGGCCAGCGCCTAAAGACGCTGGCTTTCTCATTTCATATTCAAGCCATATTGTCTTTGCCACTTTTGACTGAATGTGGGACAAATCTAAAAATCAGTTTTGCTGCAAACTCTCGAATAAGCAGCGTTTAACAGTCAGTTTTTTCGGAAATTTCAAAAAAAAAAAAACGAGCAATACAAAAAACGTACTGTTCATTTTTTTCGATTTCTCAAACCTAAACGACTTTTGTTTCGACTTCATTTTTAGTATGTTTAATCACTTCAGTTTCAAAACTTCTCCCGGATTCAAAAAGTAATCGTCCATTGTCATGCCATTCAATGATAAAATCGTTTCTACTGGAACCCCTGTTCGTTCCGCAATTTGGTTTGGTCCTTCGCCTTCTCGAACAACTGTTGTTGCCGCTGAAGCGCTTTGATCTGCACTTTGTGAAGAAGAAGTTCCTTGTGCATATTGATCAGTGGACATTTGGCTTTCTGTTGTTGACTCCGTTGTTTGTGCTGTTGTACTGGTTTCAGTTCCACTTGTTTCCTGACTTGTAGATGATTCAACCTTCAAAGAAGCACTCGTACGCAGATAAATATCTGATATTCTAGCAACTTGTGCAGTGTATGTTGCAGAAAGTTGATTGATCATCGTATCAAGATCCACACCATCTTTTTCATGCGCTGTTTGATACTTTTCACGTAGTTTGCGGATTCCTTCGTCAGAGATTGCTTGTAACTCACTCGCTTTTTGGTTTGCAACAGTGGATAGCCCTGTGAGCCCATCCTGATTCTTTTGGATCTCCGTCTGATATTCTTCAATCAGAACAGGTGTCTGATCTTCGATTTTTTTTGAATAAGTTGTAAGAATCGTTTGTAACTGTTCATCAAGTGTCCCCTCAGCGGATGATTGTGTCGACTTCATTGTTTCTTTTGTTTTCGATGTTTCCGTTGATGCTGACTCTTTTTTCTTTGCTGTTTTACTTGTACTTATAGTTGTACTTTTGGCACTAGTATCATTCTTATTGTGGAGATAAAGCCCAGTAACAGCCCCCACAAGCAATAGAACGACTGCAACTGCAGAACCTACTTTCAGCATACGTATACGGGATTCTTTTTTTTTTTGTTGTCGACGGGCCGTACGGACATTTTCTCTTTGTTCGTTTTTTTCGTTCATTTTGTACCACCACCCATTAGTCATAAAATAGCGTTATCAATTCTCTCATATGTCCATTGTAGCAAATTATCCGAGTAATGAACATTTTAAACTGTGTTATTTAAATGAAAAAATCACCATTTTTGATGGTTCCAAGATTCCCCATCGATCTCTCCTTGCAACTGTTCCATCCGTTCAGTTATTTCAATCACCAATTGTTTGGTTTCATGTAATAATGCTTTTGTTGGATAATCAGCCGTTCTGCTTAATTCATCCAATTGGCTCAACACCCATTCTTCTGTCATAATCTACTCCTTTAATTCGCGTAATGTAAATGTCAGATCTTCAATATCTTCTTTTGCTTTCTCTAAATAGTCGATCACGTATTCTTGCATTGGTTCCCCAATGGATTTTAAGGTATCGTTGGCTCTCATTTGTGCAATAAACCAGTCAATACGATTCGTCAAAGTAGGTTTCTCCTTTAAAGTTAAATACTGTTGATACGCAATCAGCCGTTCCCATTTTTTTTCCTTTGATTGATACATGAATTGAGACATGACATATGGTGGTAAAAAAGACATCATCAGTTTATTAGCGATTCGTTGATACGGCCGCAAAAATTCTGAAATCGTATATTCTTCTTTTCCTCCGGATTGATACTCTTTTTCGGCAACTCCTGTCGTCAAAACGATTCCTAGCTCTTTTCCTCTTAGTTCTAGCGATGCATGCTCCAAAACAGTATCTTGCCATAATTTTAAATGTGCAGGGGCACTGTACCAGTAAAATGGAAATTGAAAAATGATTCGATCATGTTCTTTCAGTAATTGTAATTCTAAAGCTAAGTCTATCTGACCATCAGGATACATCTCTTCCAGATGATGCCAAGTAACATTCGTTCCGTTCATTGCTTCTTTAAAAAATTGTTGGTTCAATGATGTATCGATTGCGGGGTGGCTCACGATAACCAAACTTTTCATGTCAAAAACTCCTATCCTTCATTCATTGTGTTCTATATAGTTTAGCATAAAAAGAAAAAAGGACATTTCTATCGCGCTTGTCTCTAAGTCGTCCATGACACAATTTCTTGCGTTTCTAATTGTTTTTTTAAGGCTTCCAAGGAATGGTATCTTGATTCCTCATTTTTCATTCGTTTCCGATAACTTGTTGCTGTTTCGCCAGTTGTTTTTTTGAACATTCGACTAAAAACGACTAAACTATTGAAGCCAACTTGATAAGCGATATTCTCTACTGGGCTTTCTGTTAATGAAAGTAAAAAAGCCGCCCGATTGATACGTACACCAATCAAATACTCTTTGATACTCGTTCCCAAATGATTTTTGAATACTCGCGACAAATGGCTACGATTGACGGATAATTCGCGAGCAATTTCTTCTACTGTCAGTTGTTGTGCATAATGTTCTTCGATGTATTTCACTGCATCGATCACTAAAGGAGAATACACTTTTTGCTCTCCTAATCTCACTTTCCCCCCATCTTTCAATAGAGTTGCCAAAAGCCGATAAGTTAAAGCAGTCAATTCTAACTCATCTGCTACATCTTCTTGCGAGTAATGGATACATTCCAAAATAAGATCGACATATGCGGAGATACCTGCTGATACCATCGTATATTGGTCATCCTTAAATGGTGAGCGCCGAATGATCTCTTCAGCAGCTGCTCCTCCAAATGATAACCAGCAGTAGACCCAAGGATCTTCTCCATCTGCTAAATAAAAGGTGGACTCGCCTGGACGTATCAAAAAAAGATCTCCTTTTTTCAATTCATATCGTTGTTCCCGCACATGGTATGTTCCTTTCCCCTCCATTATGACATGCAAAATAAAATCTTGTCTGATCGCAGGACCGAAAGAGTGAAATGGCAACGTTTTTGAAAAACCACAAAAGTCAAAATTCAATTCTTTTTTTATCTGTTGTTGTTCCTTTTTTAGAAAAATAGCCTGTTCCATCGATACACCTCCACACTTCAACTTTACTCTAGTCTCCTAAATATGCAACAAAAAGTTAAATAGTAGTCACAGAAATACATTAACAAGGAAGCGTTTTCTTATTAATATTGAAATCAATAAGAGATCTTTATTATTGATTGTAACCGGTTAACAATCTGTTGTATATTTATTTAAGAAAGGACTAGAAATTATGAATAACAAAATGGTACAACGTGTTTCATACGCTTTAGGGGCATTCGGTCACGATACTTTTTACGTTACATTAAGCACTTATTTCATGGTTTTTGTTACAAGTCAAATGTTTGCAGGAGCAGATAAAGCCACCACTGCTCGGATGATTGCAACAGTCACAAGTTTAGTCGTTGGTATTCGATTAGTGGAAATCATCTTTGATCCGTTGATTGGTGGGATCATTGACAATACTCGTACAAAATATGGTAAGTTCAAACCTTGGCTGGTCATCGGTGGAGTAGTCAGTTCCGTACTATTAGTTTTTCTTTTTTCTAATTTCTTCGGATTAGCTACTCATAATACCACTCTTTTCATCATCTTATTTACAATCGTTTTCGTCTTGCTTGATAGTTTCTATTCATTTAAGGATATTGCCTTTTGGTCAATGATCCCTGCATTAAGTACTGAAACAAAAGAAAGAGAAAAATTTGCGACTTTTGCACGTTTTGGTTCTTCACTAGGTGCAAACGGTACAACACTTGTGGTAGTTCCAATCGTTACCTTCTTTACTTATTTAGTTACTGCGCGTCACACTGAAGGCGCTTCTGGATGGTTTTGGTTTGGGTTGATTGCCGCTATGATATCTGGCGGAACTGCCATCTTGACTGCTTTAGGTACAAAAGAAGTAGACACAGCGATTCGTCAGCAAAATGAAAAAGCAAACATCAAAGATGTCTTCAAAGCTATCGCACAAAATGATCAATTGATGTGGCTTGCTCTTTCTTATATCGCTTATGCAATTGCTAACGTTGCAACCACAGCTGTTTTATTCTATTACTTCAAATATGTATTGGGTCAACCAACTCAATTCTGGATCGTGGGCTTAGTCGCAGCTTTATTAGGATTAGTTGCTGTACCTTTATTCCCAGCTCTTACTCGTCTGATTTCTCGTCGTTACGTTTACCTTGGCGGAATTACTATGATGATTCTTTCTTACTTCTTCTTTTCGATCGCAAACAATAGTCTACCTGTAGTCATTGTGGGACTTGTCTTGTTTTACTTCCCTCAACAATTAATTTTCTTGTCAGCGTTAATGACGATTACTGATTCTGTCGAATATGGTCAATGGAAAAACGGAATTCGTAATGAAGCAGTAACTCTTTCGATCCGTCCATTATTAGACAAGATAGCTGGCGCTTTATCAAATGGGATCGTTGGTTTCGTAGCCATTGCAGCTGGTATGACAGGAGATGCTACTGCAAATGATATCACTGCTCATGGAATAGCTACTTTTAAGGCCTACGCTTTTTATGTTCCTACAGCTTTAATGATTTTTGCCGCACTTATTTTTGCTTGGAAAATCACTTTGTCCGAGAAAAAACATGCACAAATCGTCAAAGAATTAGAAACAAAGCTTTCATCTGCCGAAACAGTTGAAAACGATTTTATCGTTCCTCAACCTTAAGAAAGGATAGATATCATGTCAATTACAATCAAAGATTTTGGAAAAGGATATCATTTATTGATTTTAACCAATAAACGGGGTCTGCAACTAGCTGTTACAGATTTAGGCGCTCGAATCGTCAGTTTGAAAGCTTTCGATCGAGAATTGGTATTAGGATTCGACACACCAGAGGAATACCTAGAAAAAGATGCTTACATCGGGGCATCGATTGGTCGAACAGCTGGTAGGATCGAGAAAGGACAGTTCACGCTTGGTGAACACACGTATCAGCTAAGTACCGATCCTGCTACAGGTCACTCCTTACACGGAGGTTCTCCAGGTTTTGAAGCAAAGAAATGGGCTTATCAGACGATTGAAGATGAACAAGGAGATTCTGTTATTTTCACTACCGAAAGTCCTGACGGAGAACATGGTTTTCCAGGTAATCTAAGAGTAGAAGTTCGCTATACATTGACTCAAGATGATATCTGGCGGGTAACCACTCGCGGTATAAGTGATCAAACGACCCTATTCAACCCGACAAATCATGTCTACTTCAATTTAAGCGGTGATATCACCCAACCAATCGATCAGCATGTTCTTTGGTTGGACAGTGAAGAGTACGCCCCTTTGAGAGCAGATAGTATCCCATTAGGAAAAAAATCTTCGGTA
The DNA here is from genome assembly GCF_005236045.1 of Enterococcus sp. VV15. Lineage (NCBI taxonomy): Bacteria > Bacillati > Bacillota > Bacilli > Lactobacillales > Enterococcaceae > Enterococcus > Enterococcus sp. VV15. Next base: position 56,370 of record NZ_QPTY01000003.1, on the reverse strand, counting down.
GCCAATACGCCATTTGATTTTCAAGAGCCAAAACAGCTTGCGACTGTTTTTGAAAGTGATTTTGATCAAAAAATGCTTTTCGATGGCATCGATCATCCGTTTTTCTTAAAGGAACAAGGATTAGACAAAGTAGTAGCTTTTCTTGTCAGTCCAGATGAAAAAATCAAAGTAAGTGTAGCAACAGATTCGCCAAGTATTGTGGTATTTACAGCAAACTTTGGAGAAAATACACCTGAAATGCGGGGAAAAAATCTGAGTGATCATGGTGGGATCACATTTGAAACGCAAATTGCTCCTGGGGCAGAACAGTTCTCGGATTTTGGAGATATCAAACTTCCACCAAATACCCCATTTGAAACAACAACAGAATTTAAAATCGAAACAAGAAAGGCTTTTTAATAATGGAAATCAAACGTAGCTTAAATACAAAATTTGCAGAAATCTTCGGGCCTAAACAGACAGCTCAATACTTCTCACCCGGAAGAATCAACTTGATCGGTGAACACACTGACTATAATGGTGGGCATGTCTTCCCAGCTTCGATCACTTACGGCACTCAAGGTGTCGCAACTTCTCGAAAAGACAATAAAGTCTTAGTGTATTCAACGAATTTTGAAGATGACGGCGTAATCAGCTTTACATTGAATGAGTTAGATTATGATAAACAAGCTGGTTGGGCAAACTATGTCAAAGGAATGATCCTAAAGTTAAAAGAAACAGGGTATACATTCGATCATGGCTTCGAATTATTAGTGGAAGGAACGATCCCTAATGGTGCTGGCTTATCAAGTAGCGCTTCTTTAGAATTATTAGTAGGTGTCGTATTAGAAGATTTGTTTGATCTAGCTATAGATCGTCTTGCATTAGTGCAAACAGGAAAAAAAGTAGAGAATGAATTTATCGGTGTCAACTCAGGGATCATGGATCAATTCGCCATCGGATTTGGAGAAGTGGACAAAGCAATTTTACTCGATACAAATACCTTAAAATATGAGATGGTTCCAGTGAAATTAGATGGCTATGCAGTGGTTATCATGAACACAAACAAACGTCGTGAATTAGCAGATTCTAAATACAATGAACGTCGAAGTGAATGTGAAGAGGCGCTTAAACGTCTACAAACACAATTAACGATCGATGCATTAGGTGACCTAGACAGCGAAACCTTTGAAGCTCATACAGATTTGATCAACGATGATACTTTGATTCGCCGAGCACGCCATGCAGTAACAGAAAACCAGCGCACACTAGAAGCAAAAGCAGAATTAGAAAAAGGAAACTTAGCTGCGTTTGGCAAATTATTGAATGCTTCTCATTATTCATTGCGTCATGATTACGAAGTAACTGGGATTGAATTAGACACTTTGGTAGATGCCGCCCAAAAACAAGAAGGTGTCTTAGGTGCTCGAATGACTGGTGCTGGATTCGGCGGATGTGCCATCGCATTGGTCAAAGAAGAAAACATTCCAGAATTTGAAAACAATGTCTACGATGCTTACTTGAAAGTTGTTGGTTATGCACCAGAGTTTTATGTCGCTCATATCGGTAATGGCACGACTAAAATCGATCCTGATGTAGCCACTGCTTGATTTCAGTCGAATTCAAATCAATACTAAAAAGAAGTAGAACGATCCTAGATTATCCCTTGGATTCGTTCTACTTCTTTTCTTAGTGAGTTTCGATCTACTTGATTGATTTTATTGAAATAAATACGTATTGTTTGTCTGTTCTTCAATCATCTTCTGCCACTCCGTATTCACACAAGACTCTTGTTTTTTTTCTGTGAATTTATACGTTCCTAAGTCAAAAAATTGTTTTAGGATTTGGTTGACTTGTTGATACAACTCTGGGGTCTCAATCAAATTTTTGACAGTCAACGCTTCATGATCCTTTTGAAAATGAATCAACCCATCTTCTTGCCGAACCTCCACGCATTTTCCTGCATGTCTTAATTGCCGTATCTCTCCAAGCATCTCGTAAATATCTTCCCCTTCAAATCCCTCTAACAAGGCCAAGCTATCAACTAATGATCCTACGGACAATTCTGCTATCGTTGCTTTTTTCCCACATAAGTCAAGCTGATAAATCGTAGAGTCAATGATTCCACACGCATTACAGCCACCTTCTGTCAGATCACTTTTCTTGGTTAATTGAACTTCTTTCATTATGGACTCCTCCTTTTTTATGATGATTTAGATATTTTTTTGCTTTGTAGTTCTTCCTTCTCTTCATTTCTCGTCTTGCAGCGTCTCTTAAACAACGAACCTGACAGTCGACATACGACAATACGATCTCATCTGATTCTTGTTCAAAGCCCCAAAAAGACATAATGATCCTCCATTCACATTTATTTATACGAAATCCGCTAGTGGGCTTTTTTTACTTTTACCGTACCATTTCTCATTTTTTTCAGCATAAGAAAAAAATTTCCACTAGTCAATAAAAAAAAAGCAAGTATAAAAAAATAAAATAGATATATTTCTTTTGATTATGAACCGATACATTCAATAAAAATAAGGAGTACCGCAGATACCGTCTCATTAGATGATAAAAAAAGAAAACACGCGAGACAAAAGCAAGGAATGCTTTTACCTCACGTGCTAAACAAAAACAAATGACAGAAGCAACTCTTTCTCAAATAAATCGATAGCCAATCGGGCAAGAAATTTGCATGTATCCTTCTTCTTTCTCGGAGTTAGCCTCTTCTGCCACAACCTCTTTTCGTTCAATATCATTCCTTACTTCTCATTCAAAAAAGAATGATTGTCGAAAAGTAAACAGCCACTTATAATTTTTCTACTAATTCTTCTAGTTCATTCAAGCGTTTTTCAAATATGACCATTGCATCTTCGATATAATTTGCTTTCGTCATATCGACACCCGCTTTTTTCATTACTTCAACGGGATAATCACTACTTCCAGACTTCAGATAAGTAAGGTAGTTTTCTAATGCTTGCGGTTCTTTCGTCCAGATTTTCTTCGCTAAAGCAGAGGCAGCTGAAAATCCAGACGAATATTGATAAACATAGTAATTGTAATAGAAATGAGGGATACGTGACCATTCATACTTGATTTCTGGATCTTCTTCTACAGCTGGTCCATAATATTTAGTATTCAGTTTCCCATAATTTTCACTCAAGTATTCACTTGTCAACGGAATACCTTTTGCATCTTCTTCATGCATAAAATGTTCAAATTCTGCAAATTGAGTTTGACGGAATATCGTACCTTTGAATCCATCAAGGTAATGATTCAAAACATACGCCCGTACTCGAGGATCTTCTTCTGTTTCCAACAAGTACTCCGTTAAAATATTTTCATTCGTTGTTGATGCAATTTCAGCTAAGAAAATCGGATAATCCCCATACACATAAGGTTGGTTTGAACGAGTGAAGTAACTGTGGACACTATGTCCCATTTCATGCACCAATGTGAATAACTGATCCAAGGCATCATGCCAATTCAATAGAATGTATGGATTTGTATCATAGCTTCCTGAAGAATACGCGCCACTACGTTTGCCTTTGTTTTCCACTACATCGATCCAGCGTTCAGAAAAGGCTTTTTCAACGACTGCCAGATATTCCTCACCCATTGGTTTTAAGGCTTCCAATGCTTTCGCTTTTGCCTCTTCATAGGTAAACTTGATTGGTGCTTCACCTAGAACTGGTGTATATAGATCGTACATGTGTAGTTTGTCTACACCTAAAAGACGTTTACGAACAGACATATAACGGTGTAATAATGGCAAGTTTTTATTGACAACTTCAACTAATGTATCATACACGCTTTCTGGAACATGGTTGTTACTTAAAGAAGCTTCACGAGCTGACTTGTAATGACGAATTTTTGCTTTATAATTATGGCCTTTGATATGCGCACTCAATGTAGATGCAAATGTATTTTTAAATTGTTCATATACACTATAAAATCCTTTGAATGCCGCTTCACGAACATTACGATCCGTACTTTCTAACAATTGACCGTAAACACCGTGAGATAGTTGGATTGCTTTTCCATTTTCATCTGTGATCGTAGGAAACTCTAGATCAGCATTGTTCAATACCGCAAAGATATCACTAGAAGCACCAAATATTTCACCTGCTCCTGCAAGTAAAGATTCTTGTTCAGCAGATAGGACATGCGCTCTATTATCTACCATTTGTTGGATATAATGGCGATAAATTTCTAGTTTTGGTTCTTGTTCAAAGTACTGCCAGATTTGGTCATCTGAAAGTTGAAGTACTTCTGGTTCGTACCACGAAATAGCTTCACTCACTTTTGCTAATAAGCTGCCAGCTCGGGCATACAACGCTTGAGAAGTTGTATTTGCAGTATCTTGATCATTTTTCATACTAGAATAAACATAGATACGTTCGATTTTTCGATAAACATCTAAAACAAATTCAAGTGCATCCAAAAATTCTGTAGTACTATTTGCCAAAGTTCCTTTATATTTATCAGAATTTTTTAATTCTTCAGTCAATTTTTCATAAGCCTGATCGAATTCTTGATCGTTTGCAAAGATTTTCGTTAAGTCCCATGTTAGTTCTTCAGGTAATTCTTCTCTTTTTGGTAATTTGGTCGTTTCACTCATTGAATACACTCCTTTTTTTCAATCCTATCGCATCTTTTTTACAATCAAGATGTCCACCTTCATAGCACTAGCTATTGAAATCCATTTTAGCACAACTTAATTCGGTTTACACATAGAATATAGGCGACATTCTTCATAAAATGAAGAATAAATGATTGATTCCCTAACAAGCGGGAATTGCCAGCTTTTTTTATACGCAAAAAGTTTTTGTAACCATCTTAGGTATCGCCCATGACTGCTTTTATGTGCCTCGCTAATAGAAACCTCCTCATACAAGATTCGATAAAGAAATACTAACTCTTTAAAATAGAAGAAAAAGTAACTATCACGATACATCCAATCTGGTAAATACAGCAAGTGCCTTTGATAGGTGTAACAGATACCTTGTAACTTGATATATTTAGGATGTCGCGAAAATAGTTGATGCTGGAGCCATCTTTTATAGGTTACTCTTTTAGATAATATTTCAGGTTTTATATCGCAAACGATTTCATTAAAAAGATTTGGCAACACACCACTGAAAAACAACCACGATTTTTTTTCATAGGTGATTTTACCATTAATCGTTTCTTTCATATGATAACGCAGAATCAATTGTTTTTTTTTCCAGTCCAATTGCCATAGATGAAGCCCACAACTTTCATTAAATGCACAAAAACGTTTTTCGATCATCGTTAATTTTTTATTTTTTAAAAAGTTGTTTCCTATGATCCACCACACTCCATAGCCATTTTTTCGATATGTGTTTGTTCGTTCTTCTAATCTTCTGTATGGTAATGTGGAACACTGAATTTCTATTGCTAATGTTTCGTAAAGAACGTCCGGTCTTTGACGAATTTTCGGCAAGTATCCCTCTAGATGAATCGCTGAATTTGGTGAATGTCTCTGAAGCCAATCAAACACGACTTGTTTTAAGTTTAGGTGTTCTTCCGTTTCGCCTTCACTAAAACCAGTACATACTTTACAGCTTTTATGCGCAAAGTGCGCACTTTTTTGTTTCCCATTTTTTAAAATCACCCGCCCTTGACACACCGGACAAAAAAGCAAATGCTCTTTCGTCACTTTTTGAGCAGGAAACTGTTTTCCCTTCTTATCGATGGCATAAAGCATTATTCTCACCTCCAAAAAAACATACGCAAAAAAAGAGCGTGGGACAAAAGTAAAAAACACTTTTGTCCACCCTCTTCTTATCTATTCTAAACTGGTGGAGAAATTTTATTTTGATCAAGCAAAATAAAATCGTGTTCGTTCTAATGCATTTCTTTCCATAATGAGTTTGGCATACTCATTCAGTGTTTCATTTGTACGATCACTTTTTTCTGCGTACTCCAAAATGCGTGCAATTTGGTTTTCAACGTCCATTTGGGATAAATTTTCCATCCAAAAATGAACAACTAAGTAGTACACATCATCTAATAGGTAGATATCCGTCCACGCTGATTCTAGTTCTACATTATTTGCCAATTGAATCATTTGTTCAAAGTCGTCAAAAGCAAAAATTGCTTGGTGTTCAATTTCATCGGAAATGCGTTCGTCCGATTCTTCTACTTCATTATTCAGAATTTGTTGTTGAATAAACTCAGTCACATCATCAGAATCCAACGAATTTTCATCATTTTGGAGCATTTCTTCATTTGGAAGATTTTTGCTGATAAAAAGTTCTAAGCCATCTCCTTTTGGCAACACCTGAAAAGTAACAGCCTCACTGCTGCGAAACTCATCTTCAATATCCACTTCTTCCAGAATACTATAGAAAAAGTTTTCAATTTCTCTATGGTTTCCAAGTAGATCCAAAAATGAGACTCCTCGCTCTTCTAAGTCTTCATGCCCAATCATTACTCGTATTGTATTTTCGTTAATATGTTCCATTTCCATTTTGCTACACCTCACTTTGCCACAACAGTCAATATATCTTCATTGTATCGAAATAAGCTTAAATGTAAAGAAAAATAATTATCGCTTAAAAACAAACTAAATTTTTTCCATTTACTTGACACTCTTGGCAAATCCTTCTTCTTTTCTCTCATGCCACCATACAAAAAAATGATTACTTTTCTAGTATTCCATCTGTTGATCATAAGGATATAAAAAAAACTTAGAAAAACTATTTGAAAGTTTTTCTAAGTTAAGATTTTTTTCTATAAACCAGCCATCAATTGTGCTTGACGCAATTCTAACTGACGTACATCTCGTGGTAAGAAACGACGGATTTCATCTTCATTAAAACCAACTTGCAGACGTTTGTCATCGATCATAATTGGACGACGCAACAATCCAGGGTTATTTTGTACAAGTTCCAATAATTCTTGCAACGGTAATTCATCAAGATCCATGTTTAGTTTTTGGAAAACTTTAGATCGTGTTGAAATAATTTCTTCTGTGCCATCTTCTGTCATTTGTAAGATTGCTTTTAATTCTGAACTGTTTAGAGGTTCAGAGAAGATATTACGTTCAACAAATGGAATCTGATGTTCTTGCAACCACGCACGAGCCTTTCTGCAGGAAGTACAACTTGGGGAAGTATATAGTGTTAACAACGTGCACCACTCCTTTTTGTGGCTATTGCCACTTTTTTGTAACAGAAGATCATTATAATCTTCCATCTGTTTCTATTATACATAATCAACTTTTAAATAGCTACCTTTTTTCATAAATTTTTTTCAAAAAATGAAAGTTATCTAAGATTTATATTCCGTAAAACCAGCGTTTAGACCTTGGTTAACCATTTAAAAATGAGAGTTTTCAAATCTAATTCAAATGAACAAAAACAGTAAAACAGCTATTAAATCTGTGTCATTATTTTATATGAACTACTATCAGGTAACGTTTTCATTAGGATAATTATGTTTTTTATTTATTTTTATCCAAAATAATCTTGATTTGCAAGTACTGATTAGAATTAATATAACGCTTATTTTCTCAATAATACAACTGATTTTTTTTATTGCTGGATGTATCATACAGAATAAAATTTACTTATTTTTTCATATTATCGTTATTTTATTTTTTAATTAATTTATTTTTTCTGTATTAGAAAAACAAGTGTAACTGTAAATATACCCTTTCTTGAATTAAAATTCTTGATCGACTTTAGTCAATAATGATTAGTTTGTTCATCAAACTATGAATCATTTTTCTATTTTTAGTGAAAAAAACTGAAATTTTAAAACCTTATCCTGTCAACTAATTCGAAATATAGTAATAAAAACCTTTATTTAACAAGCTTTTAAAGCTTATTTTTCTGTTACAATAGTCGAGGATTTGTGAAAAAAATGATGAAAACCGAAAGGCGTGTAAAATTTGATTAAGTCAGTTGTGTTTGATGTTGATGATACGATGTACGATCAGCAACAACCATTTAGAAATGCGGTAAAAAGAGTCGTTCCGCTTGTTTCGGATGAAGATATGCATCCATTATATATCCGTTTCCGCCATCATAGTGACGAAAATTTTCCTAAAGTAATGGCAGGTAATTGGACATTGGAATACATGCGAGCACACCGGATCAGTCAATCACTCAAAGATTTGGACTATCCCCATATCACTGAAAAAGATGGCCTTTATTTCCAACAAGTTTATGAAGAAGAGTTAGGTAATATTTGTCTTCATAAAGAAGTAAAGAAAACATTAGATTTTTTGAAAGCAAAAGATGTTCCTCTTGGAATCATCACAAACGGCCCTACTGATCATCAAACAAAAAAATTGAATCAGCTTCAATTAAAAAAATGGATTCCTGCTGAAAACATGATCGTTTCTCAAGCAACAGGTTATCAAAAACCTGAAAAAGAAATTTTTCAACTCGCTGAAAAGCAATTCAATATGACAGCATGTGAAACATTATATGTTGGCGATAACTACGATAACGATGTGCTAGGCGCAAAAAAAGCAGACTGGCAAGCTCTTTGGTTCAACCATCGCGAACGAAGAATTGATGAATCACCAACTTGCGACATCGAAATCACCTCTTTTGATCAATTGTTAGAAACAATGCAAGCTATTTTTAGCTGATGTCGTTACCCTAACTTTATAACGCAAAAAAATAAGCCAAATAATCTTTAAAATAGCATTTGCAAGCCAAAAGATAGTCACTCTATCGTTTGATTGCAATTCAGGAAAGCTATTTTAGATTATTTGGCTTCATTCATTTTAGTAACTTATCTTCTAAATCTAACAGTTTATGATACTTCCTATTCTTCCAATTCTCCAACACTGAGGATCATACGAATATCTTCTTCTGTTAATTTAGTCAATTGTTCCTCATTCCCTTGGATGACTTTTTGGAATAATTCTCGTTTCTCTTGTTGCAGAGAATCCATTCGTTCCTCGATCGTTCCTTCTGCGATCATTCGCCACACTTCAACGACATTCTTTTGGCCGATCCGATGGGCTCTACCAGCTGCTTGTTCCTCAATTGCTGGATTCCACCATAAATCGTAAAGAATCACGGTATCTGCGCCAGTCAGGTTCAATCCAGTCCCTCCTGCTTTTAACGAAATCAAGAAAACATCTCTTTCTCCTTCATTAAACGCATCAACCATCGTTAAACGATCTTGTGGCTTAGTACTTCCTCTCAAATAGAATGTGGAAAGACCCAATTCAGCTAATTCCTCTTGCAAAATTGTCAACATTCCTGTGAATTGTGAAAACAATAGGACACGACGATTATTTTCTTTTGCTGCTACAAGTAAATCTTTTACTTGCTCTAATTTGCCAGAACCACCTTGATAATCATCAATGAATAAACGCGGATCACAGCATATCTGTCGTAATCGAGTCAGTCCTGCTAAAATACCGATTCGATTCTTTTTGAATGTTTCAGAATCCATTGAGGTGATTTCTTCTCTCATTTGACGCAGATAGGCTAGATATACCGTTTTTTGTTCTTCAGTTAATGCTGAGTAAAGATTCATCTCAGTTTTTTCAGGTAAGTCTTTGAGTACCGTTTGTTTATCGCGGCGCAATACAAATGGCCGGATCATCTTCGCAATTTCTTCTGGAGTCAATTCCCTAAATCGTGTTTTGTTCGGGAAAAATCCTGGCATGATTGTCGCAAAAAGTGACCATAATTCTTCTAGGTTATTTTCTATTGGTGTCCCACTCAACGCAAATCGTTGTGGAATACTTAGTTCTCGTAGAGCTTGAGCGGTCTTTGTACTACTATTTTTAACCATTTGTGCTTCATCTAATATCAGATAGTTGATTATTTTTTCTTGGTAATCTGCTAGATCTTGCCTCAAACTTGCATAGGATGTCACTCTTATATCTGCTTCAAGTGATAATAGCTCTTCACGTTCTTTTTTGTTGCCGTTAATCACTTGGATACTTAAAGAAGGCGCAAATTTTTTCACTTCTGCTTGCCAGTTGTAGATCAAACTTGCTGGTGCAACGATCAAAGCAGATAGATTTCCTTTTCCTTCTTTTTCAGAAAGTAAGTATGCAATCGTCTGCAACGTTTTCCCAAGTCCCATTTCATCTGCTAAGATTCCGCCAAATTGATAGTTTCCTAACATTTTTAACCATTTAAACCCTTGTTTTTGGTAATCTCTGAGCTCAGCATGCAATATTTCAGGTAATTCTACCTGGTATTGTTCCGGTTGGATCAGATCCTGGATCATTTTTTGGAATGAATCACTAAAGGTTGCATTACTACCTGACAATTTATCTTGGATGATCAATCCTTGATTTTTCGGTAGATGTATTGTCCCTGAATCTGAGCGGATAGATTCTCTAAATTGTTGTAATACTTGACTGGTTTGTTGAAATTCTTCTGAATCGAATGATAATACTTGACCATTTTCTAGGGTATAAAAAGCATCATTACGTAATAAACTTTGTAAAACTTGGTCAATCTCATGTTCATTGATCCCCGTCACGTCAAATCGTATATCTAACCACGAGCTTGTTTCTTCTACCTCTATTTTTGGTTGATGTCGCTGCGCATCTAAGTACAATTCACGAAGCTTTTTACCAAGCCGGACTTCACCAAATTGACGGAAAACTGCCAATTCTGTACGGAAAAAAGCATACAATTCTTCGCCTGATGGCAAAGCACGTTCATAACCAGTTTCATTTTTTCGGTAACGATACATCTTGAATAAATCCAGAACTCGTTGTTCTTGTGCTTTATCCCTCAATACTTCTGAAGAATCCCCAGCACTCACTTCATGTTTTGCATCGGTTGAAAAAATCACTTTATCATAGACGAAATCAATACGTGTTTGTATCTTTCCTTTTGATTTACGGAAGTAAAAAACAAATTCAACAGGAATATCCGTCACTTCTGCTTTCACTTCATCAGCTACCTCTACCTCACCAACCTCGGAAAGTAACGGAATGATCTCTTTAAATAAAGAAGAAAGCTCTTTTTTCTCAAATAATACTTCTGGTTCTGTAAATCTTCGCATGAGTTGTTTCCAAGTTAAATAGACAGCTTGCTGCTGCTTATTTAATGAATAAAAAGTTCCTTGGATCATTCCCCACTGGTAATGTGTCAAAAATAAATCAAAATCATTTTGTGCAACTAATCGATAAGACTCATTTTGCTTTGTTACTGTGAATATCAATGGTTTCTCATTCTCAGAAAATTGGATGCCTTGAAACTTCAACTCATTGATTTGTACTTGCAAGCGTGTCGTTTGATTCATCTTTGACAGCAACGATTTAGCTTGTTCGATCGGCAATAGTAGAAAACGTTTATCAAGTTTGCCTTTCACTTGCATCCCACTTGAGCCTAAAAGAAGTTGCGTTTGGGCACAACCTGCTAATTGAGATAAAATCTCCTGATCCTCACTCTGGAACGCACGATGATCTAACTGAAATTGATACTGCTTATTAACGGTATAGTTCTCATTTTCAGTAAAGGATTGAAGAAAATCAAAAATATTTTTGACGATATATGTTTTCTTTGGATTATCTAAATAACCAATACGTAAATAGAGCCCTAAGATAGCTAATTCTGGGTGATAATGATTTGTTTCGATTGCCTCTACCTGATATTCAACAATCAAGGGTTGTATTCTTTGAGCAGTATTTTTGATTTTAAGCCGCGAAAATCCTTTTGATAAGATCTCTCCCTCACTACTTCTTTTCACTGGTTCGATCATTGCCTGATCTGCTTGAATGATTCGTGAAAGATTCTTGGATCGCAAGTACAACTCCACTGCCACAGTATGCTTGCAATACTTATGCTCTTCCCAGTAAGGACATTGACAAAAATCAACTTCTTTTGCTGTGCCATCCAAATCAACCATGTATAGTTCGCTACCTAAAACTTCTGCATGCCATACTTTTTCTTCTTGGTCAGGGACTACCGATAACACCCGTCCTTCTTGCAGGTACTGACGTCCTCTTGCAATGACTTTTTCCGGTATACTCCATTTCATCGTTGTTCATCCCCCTATTATCCAAGATGATAGCGTACCTTACTTTGGCCACTACCTTCTGTACTGATTCTTATTTGTTGTACAACTCTTTCCTTTAATTCCCTTACATGACTGATGATACCAATCATTCGTCCTTCACTTTCAATCGTTTCCAATGCCTCAATAGCCATTTCAAGTGCTTCTTCATCTAAAGAACCAAAGCCTTCATCAATAAATAAGGCCTCAATGGTTACTCCACCTGTTTGTGCTTGGATCACTTCGGCTAATGCTAATGCTAATGAAAGAGCTGCAATAAAACTTTCCCCACCTGAGAGAGTATGCGCACCTCGAGACATTCCCGCTTCATCATCGTAGATATTGATTTCAAGACCCGTTTTACCACGATAACTACCTACTTCTTCGGCTAACTCAAATTGATACCGATTTTTTGTTAAACGTTGCAACTGTGAGTTGGCCACTTGAAGTACTTCTTGTAAGTAGACTTGTAGCACATATCTCTCTAAGCTAGTCTTTCGAGGGTTCTCACCATTGATCGTTTGTGCAAGTTGTTGCAGTTCGATCAGTTCATCTAACTGTTTCTGACTGGTTTGATAAATCGAAGAAAACTCCTCAATAATCTGTTGATTCTGATTCTTTTGTTCTTGCCAACGATAGCAACTTTCTTGCTGTTTCGTTACTTCTTCTTTTATTCTTTCTAACTGTTCCTTCAAATCATTTAAATCCTGAAGCTCTTCTTCCAGAGAAATCGTTGCTAGTTGTGCAAGTCGGTCATCTACAATCAAGCATTCTTCTTCATAGGCATCGGTGGATTGAACTGCTTCATTGTATACTTCTTCTTGTTGCACAAAAGAAAGAATCTCCTCAGTTTCTTTGAAGTAGTCCTGTTCCTTCATTTTTTCTGAAATTTTCTCTTGGATGCTTTCAAGTTTTTGATCATTTTTTTTCTGCTGTTCATGGATCGTATCAAGCTGTGTTTTCAATAAGTTGATTTCTTGTGAATAACTAAGACCTTGCTCCATTTCTTTCGATAGCCACTGCATTTTTGAAGAGATTTGTTCTTCTAAGTATTTGACGTCCGCCGATAATGTATGGGTATCGATCTTTTCCAACTGCTTGGCCAAACTGGCTGATTCACCTTGTGTTTGTTGGATTTTTTCTTTATTTTGATCAATGTATTGTCCGATTTCTTTTAACCTATCCGTGATTTCTGGTAATTTCTCCAGTATTTCTTGTTGGGCTTTCTTTGCCTGTGCAATAACACTTATCTGAGCCGTTAAATCACGGTTGATTTCCTTTAAGGATACAACAAGATCGCTCACCTTCGCAAATCTGAAAGTTTTTTTGATTTTCGTTTTCAATATTTCTTCGTTTTTAGCAATTTCTTCTCTCTTAGATGAACACCATTCAGTAAGATTTGTTAGTTGCTCAGAAATTTTCGTTCGATCTGCTTCGTTTCGACCAATTTCTTGATGGATTTGATCGATCGTTGATTCTGTTTGCGCTAATTTTTGTTCAAGTGCCACGATTTCTTCTTTTTCTGGCAGCTCATGCTGATCCTGTTGATTAGGATGTTCTATCGCCCCACATACTGGACAAGGTTGTCCTGGAAGTAATAATAGCTGTAGTCGTGCAATTTGTTGGCTCGCCCACTGACTTTTCAAGCGGTCTAACAGTTCTGTCTGTTGACTTAGATACTCTTGGTTTGCTTCAAACTGACTATTGATCTCATTTAACTGTACTCGATAACTTTCAATCTGTTCTTTCTTTTCGTTCCATTGTTCGATCATCTCTTGATGTTTTTCATATTCTTGGCGGAGTTTTTCATAATGAAGTCGATTTTCTTGTAGCTCCTCTTGTTCTGCCAGTTGTTCTTGGATTTTTTGTTGTTCCAATAGAATCTGCGCTTCTTCTTGGCTGATGACCCTTTTTTTCTCTTGTAGCGCTTGCTCTTCCTCTTGTAACTCTTTTAGGTCCACTTGCTTTTGTTGCCATTGATCAGTGATTGGCAATAATATTTTTTTCTCCTGAAAATCTTTAGATAACCCGTTGATTTCTTTTTGGAGAGCCATTCGTCTTTCTTCTTGTTCTAACCATTTTTTGTAGAGCTGTTCTTTATGCGTAAGTTGTTCAAAATAAGTTCTTTCTTTTGTTGCCATTTCAATCTGATCACTTACGTATTCCTGACTTCTTGCTATAGTATCCTGTAATTTTTGGGCAAATTCATATTGTTTGATCCATTGCCTTTTTTCAGCGATCACTGTCTCTTTTTCGTCTAATTCTTTTTTTCGTTGGATCAATCTTGTTTTTTCTTTATAGCTTTTATTCAAAGATTCTGAAAGGTAATAATCATTTTCTATTTGTTTTTGTTGCTCTTGTAATTTCAAAAGTTTGGCTTTTTCAGCCAAGATGATTTCTTCAAGTGCTGTCTGTTCATGCTGCCAAAGAGCAATCGTTTCTTCATAACTCACATTTTCAGTTGGCTCTTCATTCATCCTCACAAAACGTTTTCGAAGCAACGTTAGTTCTTGTTCCAGATGGTCCAACTTTTGCTGTTGTAACTTTGCCTTTTCTTTCAATTGTTCATTAAATTGCTGAAAGAATTGTGAACCAAATAAATTACGGAGAACCCCTTCTTTTTCACTACTTGAAGAAATCAAAAAATTACGAAATTCGCCTTGCGGTAATAACACGATTTGCGAGAACTGCTTCGCATCCAGATTCAACAATTCTTTGATCAATTGATCGGCTTCGCTACGCTTCGTGTACTGTTTGACTTCTTTGCCTTTCTCATCAAAAATTGTTAATGACACTTTAGCAGCTTGCTTCCGATTGCCATTGCCTTTACGTTTCGCAAGTACCTGTTCTGGTTTTCGTTCTATTTCGTAACTCATCTGCTGATGTTCAAAAGAAAACAAGACACTCGTTTCCTCTTCCGGTGTTGCAAAAAGGGAACGCATTTCTTTCGCTGAACGAATCTTACCCGAAGTTTCGCCAAATAGTGCGTAGGTCATACCATCAAAAATCGTTGTCTTTCCTGCACCTGTTTTACCTGTGATCAAGAAAAGTGGTGCATCCGTAAGTTTAGAAAAATCAATGGTCTCATCAATAAATGGACCAAAATTTTTTAATGTTAATTTTTTAGGTTTCACTATTGATCATTCCGTTTCCGTAAGTTCTTGTAATGTTTCTGTCAGCCACTGGTTTTGTTTTTCTGTCAATTCTTCATTTGTCATCTCTTTGAAGAATCCCTGCACTAATTTTTGCGGATCTTTGGTCACCGCTTTTTTCGAATTTCTCTTTACTTGAACTTCACGACCATTTGATCTTTCTACCCCTAGGATCCTCGGATAGATTTTTCGTAGTTGGTTCATCATATTCGGAATGATCGTTCGGTCTTCCAAATAAATCTGTACATAATTTTCTCGATTGATTTTCTGATAAAATGTTGGATCTAACAATTCTTTGAAGGGTGCAGTGATTTCTTCAATTTCAAATAGCGGCGTCAATTCGCGAAAAGTTAAAGATAATTCTTCCTCCAGATCAACGATCCACACGCCCTTTTGCTGATTGATTTCTGAAAGAGAAAATTTTAGTGGAGAACCGCTATAACGAGCGTTTTTTTGATGCAACGCTGACTTATTGTGCAAATGTCCTAATCCCACATAATCGAAGGGTTCAAACAGTTCTCCAGGGACCGCATCTAGCCCACCAACTTCGATCTTTGTTTCCGAATCCGATTTTGTACTTCCCATGACACAAAAATGACTAATCAGTATATGTTTTTTATTCGGATCAAATGCTTCTTGCATTCGGTCCACTACTTTTTCAATGGCTTGTTGAATCGTCTTGATCGTGTCATCTTCAAAATAAATCCTTGCTGCTATCGGTTCAAAATAAGGCAATAAAAAAAATTGACTGTTTTTAAATTCGATCGGTTGGAATGATTCTTCAAATCGTGTTTGTAAAAAATAATTGGAGTGACTAAACCAAGGTGTTCCCGCAGATAAACGGATATTACTATCATGGTTTCCTGAGATCGCAAAAATCGGGAATTTCTCGTGCAAGTTCCACTCGACCATCAACTCATTGAAAACTTCGATAGCATCAACAGCAGGCACGCTTCGATCATACAAATCACCTGCAATAACGATTGCATCCACTTTTTCTTCTTTTGCAATTTCTAAAATTTGTGCTAGTACATATTTTTGATCTTCAATCAAATCATAGCCTTGTAATTTTTTCCCTATATGCCAATCGGCTGTATGTAAAAAACGCATCTCATCACCTCAAAAAATGTCCTTCTGACTATTATAACACTTTCAATAACTACATGACACCTGTGATATTTTGTGAAAGATGTAAAAAAGAATATAGGACAAATCTAAAAATCTGTTTTGCTACAGACTCTCGAATAAACGGCGTCCAAAAAATCAGGTTTTTCGGAAATTTCAAAAAAAAAAAAGCAATACAAAAAACGTATTGCTCGTTTTTCTCTCCAATTTCTCAAACCTAAACGACTTTTGTCTCGACCGCTTTGGATAAATCATTTCTACACTTGTTAGATCAATCTTTCTTTTGGATCTCATACTTGAAATCAGGATTGACTTCTTTATCTAAACGATCAAATGCAGCTTGTGTTCGACGTTCGATTTCCGCCATTCCTTCTTTATCTGTTTTTTTGATATCTGATAAATCGATCGGTTCGCCAAAGCGGACGGTCACACGTTTTCGTTTGAATAAATCGCCCAAAGTAAGCGGACCTTGATAGACCGCTGGAACGATTTTTGCTTTTGACATTCTAGAGATCAACGCCATGCCGCCTTTAAGCTCCGTTGCATGCCTTGTTCCACTCGGAAACATGATCAACCCTAGATTCGTTGATTTCAGAATCTTGACTGGTGTTTTGATTACACTTGGACCTGGGTTATCTCTTTTTACTGGAAATGCGTTGGAATGAGTCAAAATAAAACGTAATACTGGATTTTTGAATAGCTCTTCTTTTGCCATAAAGCTAAACTCTTTTGGCGCAGCCGCCACAGCAAGATACAAGGGATCCCACCACGTACGGTGCGGAGCAACTAGTATGTAATTCTCATCTTGTGGCAATACTTCTTTATTTTCATATCGAGCATTTCCGTTGACCAAAGCTAAAATCACACGGACAATCCCTCTCATAAATCGATAAAACATAGTCTCTTCCTTTCTGTGCTTATGGTCATAGTATGCCTAAATTTATTTGACTTTACAAGCTACCTTTGTTCTTTTTTATAAAAATAGTATAATACAAACAATTAGTTTTTTCATTTTGGAGGGAATCTATGCTTCACGAATACGAACGAATCGACCAATTATATGCGGAGGATATCAAAATCATCCAAAGCTCAGAAGTTTTCTCTTTTTCTTTAGATGCTGTTTTACTCGCTAATTTTGCACGAGTACCAAAAAAAGGCCAAATCGTTGACCTCTGCGCTGGGAATGGAGCTGTGGGGCTGTTTTTAAGTAAGCGGACTAACGCCCACATCGATGCAATCGAACTCCAACCACGACTGGCAGATATGGCAAGGCGAAGTATCGCTTTAAATCAACTCGAAAAGCAAATGACGATCCATACAATTGATTTAAAAGACAGCCTTTCTGTTGTACGTCACAATTCATGTGATCTGGTTGTCTGCAATCCACCTTATTTCAAGGGATTACCCACGAATAAAAAAAATCCTAATGAACATCTGGCAATAGCTCGTCATGAAATCCATACCACCTTGGAAGAAGTCATTTCGATCTCTAGTAAGCTTTTAAAAACAAATGGCAGATTTACGATGGTCCATCGACCAGATCGCTTTTTGGAAATCATAAAAGTAATGGAGAAACACCGAATCGCTCCCAAAAAAATCCAGTTCGTCTACCCTAAAGCTGGAAAAGAAGCAAATATTTTATTAGTTGAGGGAATCAAAGAAGGAAAATTAGATGGATTCAAAGTAGCTCCCCCTTTGACTACCTATGATTCAAGTGGTGAATACACTGCGGAAATACGTGGGATGCTTTATGGCCAATGAACACTATTTTTATGTTTTGTATTGCAAGGACCACACATTTTACGGGGGCTACACGACTGATTTGACTAGAAGACTAGGAGAACACAATCGTGGTGTTGGAGCTAAATACACACGATTGCAAAAACGTCGTCCTGTCAAAATGATCCATGCCGAAGTATTCGCTTCTCGCAGTGAAGCAACAAAAGCTGAGGCAGCTTTCAAAAAATTAACTCGACTACAAAAAGAGCGCTACTTAACTTCTCACTCTTCTTGTCCCCTACCAGAAGAAAGCAAGTAAATCAGATGCTCTTTTCTGACTTTGTGAGAATCCTGATCCTATTGATTTCAAGACGCCAATTCAATGTACCTATTCAGGTGATTTAAGCTCGTATTTAAATAAAAAAAGAGTATAGACAAAAGCATTCTCTACTTTTGTCCATACTCTAAAAACGAACGGTGGAATCAGAAGCTACTCCTTTGAATAATAAGTTGACATCTACAAAAATATGAAAAAGCAATTTTCGTGAATCCCTTCCTAATTCTCGGAGTGAAATTCTTCTATTCCGGTTTCTTCTTACTGTTGTTCATTTATAGTGCTCTCGCTGATAGAAACATCTGTATCACTCTTTCCGCCCGTTGTATCTTTCGTTGTTTTCGTGTCTGTTTTGCTTTTGCCTAGCAACGCCTCACTGACTAGATGGATATAGTGTTTCATTCCTTCTGGGTTTGGGTGAACCTGATCATCGTAGAACCAATCACTATGGCCATTACTATAGTCATACCAATCAATCAAAGTGAGGTTGTCATACTTCTTCGCCATATCCGCTAGCATCGCATTCACATCATTTTGCCAACGTTTCGTAGGTACGCGAACGTTTACCCAGTAAACTTTTCGGTCACCTAGAGCGCTCATGATGGTATCGAATTGAGCTTCCGTAAATGCTCCATTTGTACCAAGTCCAATCAATACAGTATCTTTTAACAGATTTTGTTTTTTAAGTTCTTCAATGTATGGTTCACTCGCATAAAGTTGGCGACCAACATCTCCATCCACAACGACATGTGGATATACCTCTTTCAAATCTGTTGCTGCATCTAGCATAACAGAGTCTCCGAAAGCAGTCAGTTGCAATTTTTGTGCTTTCTTCCCTTGCTCTACAGTTAGCTCGTACTTATCAAGAATTGCTTGATCCACTATCCCGTCATTCTTTTCAGAATCTTTTTGGCTTTCTTCTGCCAATTTTTTACTCTCAGCAATTTTTGCTTGTAACTGTTTCTGGTCTGCTGTCACTGAGTCTTTTGGCGCGGTCACAAAACCAACTAAAGCAACGATAACTACCAAAGTTGCAGGGATAAGCCATGGTTTTTGTTTGCTGATGATCGGTGTTTTGAACCAACCTTTGACTACTTGAAGTGTTCTACTATAATCAAATCGAGCTAATGGTCGTTCAATATAGCGATATGACAATTCACTGATGATCAAAATCAAGGAGATTTCGATTACCGTGTGGATCAAGACATGATCGGCAATATCTGACACTTTTGCTTCATAAAAAATCATCACTGGAAATTGATATAAATAGATTCCGTAGCTTCTTTTTCCGATCCATGTAAATACTGGATTTGTCAGCCAACGATCTAAGCTTGCACCGGGATGAGCCGTTACAGCAACTAAGATGACACAAAAGATGCTTACTAAGAACATCCCACCATAATAGACGAAACTATAATGATCATCTAAGAAGAAAAAGAAAAGGATCAATGCAAGTAACGAAATCAATCCCGCTAGATTCAAAATACGTTTTGCTTGCTTTGGAATATTTTTCTTTAAGCGCGTACTCGGCCAGACAAACGCAAGAGCGCTTCCTATCCAGATAGAGAATAGACGTGTATCGGTTCCATAATACACACGTGTCGGATCACCACCTGGAGTGTACAAGATCATCATCAAGATCGCTGATAAAACAGAGGTCCCTAAAACCGTATAGAAAATCCATTTTCTTTCACGAACAAAAACCATCAATAGAACAAAAATGACCGGCCAGATCAGATAGTTCTGTGCTTCTACTGCCAACGACCAAATATGTGTAAACGGGGATTCGTTGGCGAATCGATCAAAATAAGATAGTCCATTGTTGATTTGCCACCAGTTATTGACATAGAGCAAACTACTTACAACTACCCCTCGCAGATTGTTCAATAACCCTCGTTGAAATAAGGTGATGTACGCGGATGCAGTAATCAATAGAAATGCTAAACCGGGGTAGAGCCGTTTCATTCGCCGGACATAAAATTGCCAAATGTTGATTTTTCCATTTTGTTCCCATTCTTGTCGCAACAAATCAGTAATCAGGTAACCTGATACAACAAAAAATATTGGAACACCCAAGTAGCCGCCTTTCATACTGGTTGGTAATAAATGGTATAAAATGACCCCTACAACGGCTAAAGAGCGAATACCATCAAAGCCAGTAATATAGCGACTTTTTTTTAACCTTTTCTTTTTTTCCATTCAATATTCCAACTTTTCATAAACTTTTTTCATTCATAATATACGTGTATTAAGTGAAAATAGCAAAATAAATTCCAGCCATTTTACTATTTTTCCTATCATCCCATAAACTTAAAAAAAAAGAACATATTTTTAATAATTTTAACAAAATTTCAAAAATAACGATAGCAATCAAGAAGAATTTCTTTCATAGAAAATGCCGTAAACAGCCTTACGACTGTCTACAGCGTTTTATTCGTTGTTCACTCTAAATACCATCTTCATAAAATCGACCAAGGATCTGGACGTTTTCTGCGATACTAACGAACGCATGCGGATCAGAGGCTTTCATTGCTTCTCTCAATAGTGGTAATTCATATCGTGTCACAATAGTCATCAATACAGTTTGTTTGTCATGCTTATATGCACCTTCTGCTTCATTGATGATCGTGATTCCGCGACGCATGCATTTTTGGATTTCATTGACCACTTTTTCTGGATGTTTTGTTACGATCATCACTTGCATTTTCTTTTGTTTCGTGTAGACAACATCCGTGACTTTTCCACTGACAAAAATCGAAAGCGTACTATAGAACATGTACTGCCATCCAAAAAGAAGTCCTGCCACAAACACGATCATCGCATTGAAATAAATCGAAATGGAGCCAATAGATTTACCAGTTTTCTTACGAATTGTGATACTTACGATATCCAATCCGCCAGAAGATATCCCATTCCTTAAAACTAGGCCGATACCCAGTCCCATAACAGCTCCACCAAATAACGCACAAATGATTGGATCAGTTGAAAGAACTGTTTGCGGTAAAATATGGATAAAAAGCGAAGTCAAAGTTACAGTGATAAAGGTAAAAATAGTAAACTTCTTTCCGATTTTTAACCAAGCCAAGATGAATAATGGAACATTCAAGAGATAAAGAGTTGTTGACACTGGTACTTCAAAACCAATCAATGATTTCGATAAAGTCGTCAGTATTTGAGCTAATCCCGTAATACCACTTGAATAGATATGCCCAGGTTGATAAAAGAAGTTTAGTGCTACAGATGCAATCAATGCATACACGATAGATGCCGAAAGTTTGGTCGTATAATCATGGTACGTCCAATTTTCGAAAGTTTTTTTCATGGAAAAGCCTCACTTTATATGTTATGGCTTAATTATAAAGGGTTTTAGAATTAAATCAAGGAAACATCAACACAAAAAAGTGGCTAGAACCAAAGGAATATACTCCCGAAAAAAATAAGCAAGAATTAACGAAAATCACGGTTCAAATCTTTGAAAATCTCGACTTCTCTCAAGCAGATTTCTTCTTATCGCTTATGTTTCTCCATATCGTTTACTCAAAAAAGAGAGTGGACAAACAATCTTGTCTCACCCTCTAAAAGAAGTTATGAAAAAACAACTCAGCTCCAATAATAAGCAAGAAAGAATTTTTTTCAACGACTTTTCATTGTTGAAAAACTTCTAGCTTATTTCTAAGAGTTTGCTCTCCCGCGACACACATGCTTCTCGTTTTAATTACATTTATTCTACACTTGTTACGTCAATATTCAAATCGAACAGTTGTGCATCGGAAACGGTACTTGGTGCGTCACTCATTACATCTGCAGCTTTTCCGTTTTTAGGGAATGCGATTACTTCACGGATATTTTCTTCACCAGCCAGTAGCATGACGAAACGATCTAGTCCTAGAGCGATACCGCCATGTGGAGGGAATCCGTAATCTAAAGCTGTCAATAGGAAGCCAAACTGTTCTTCCATTTGTTCTTGAGAAAATCCTAATGTTTTTAATACTTTTTCTTGTAGTTCTCGTGTGTGGATACGGATAGAACCACCGCCTAATTCGTAGCCATTCAAAACGATATCATACGCTTCTGCATATACTTTTCCTGGATCAGTACTTAATAATTCTACGTCTTCTGCTTTAGGCATTGTAAATGGATGGTGCGCAGAGACATACCGTCCTTCTTCTTCTGAATATTCAAATTGAGGCCATTCTGTGATCCATAAGAAATTGAATTTTGATTCATCGATCAAGCCTAATTCTTTCCCTAAACGAGAACGGATCGCACCTAGAGTTGCTGCAACGATCTCTTTCTTATCCGCACCAAACAAGAGGATATCGCCGACTTCAGCGTTTGTTGCTGCAACGATTGCTTCCGTTGCATCACCCATGAATTTAGCAATTGGTCCTTTCAATCCATCTTCTTCCACTTTTAGCCATGCCAAGCCTTTTGCACCGAATTGACTAGCATACTGACCAAGATTATCTAAATCTTTACGGGAATACTTACTTGCAGCATTCTTCGCATTCAGAACTTTCACCACGCCACCTTTTTCAAGTGCCATTTGGAATACTTTAAAATCAACATCTTTCACGATATTGCTCAAATCGATCAATTCCATGTCAAAACGCGTATCTGGTTTATCACTCCCATAACGGTCCATTGCTTCATCATACGTCATACGAGGAAATGGTAAAGTAACATCAATGCCACGAACATCTTTCATTACTTTAGCAATCAATCCTTCCGTATACGTTTGGATTTCTTCAGTTGTTAAGAAAGTTGTTTCGATATCGACTTGGGTAAACTCAGGTTGACGATCACCACGTAAGTCTTCATCACGGAAACAACGAACAATTTGGTAATACCGGTCAAAACCAGCATTCATCAGTAATTGTTTAAATAATTGTGGAGATTGTGGCAGCGCATAGAAATGACCTGCATGGACACGAGAAGGAACTAGATAGTCACGCGCTCCTTCTGGTGTTGATTTACCTAGATATGGTGTTTCGATATCTAAGAAGTCGTTATCATCTAAATAGTGACGGATTGCTTTCGTTGTTTCATTGCGCATCTTGATATTTTTTGTCATTTTTGGACGACGCAAATCCAAATAACGGTATTTCATACGGATTTCGTCACCGACTGTTTGATCATCTTCGATTAAAAATGGTGGTGTTTTTGCTTTATTCAAAATAACGATCTCGCTAGCAAATACTTCAAATTCACCTGTTACCATTTTTGGATTGATTGCTAGTTCTTCACGTTTTTTCACAACACCAGTGATCTCAATGACATATTCACTACGACATTTGTCAGCGATTTTCCATGCTTCTTTGTTTACTTCCGGGTTAAAGACGATTTGGACGATTCCTTCACGGTCACGTAGATCAATAAAAATCACGCCTCCAAGATCCCGGCGTTTTTGGACCCATCCTTTTAATGTGACAGTTTGATCTAATTCTTTTTCAGATACCAAACCACAATATGTTGTTCTTTGTGTCATTTTTTCATTTCCTCCTACTCGAATAAAGTCATTTCATCATAGACTTCATCAAAATGTTCATAAACTTCTGTTAATGGGAAGCTTTTTTCTTTTCTATTTGCCATGGCTTTGACAGTCACTGTCTGATTTTCCAATTCATCTGCTCCAATGACTAAAACCAATTTTGTATTTACTTTATCTGCCGTTTTGAATTGGGCTTTTGCTTTACGATTCATGAAGTCACGATCCGCAGAAAAGCCAAAATTCCGAATTACTTGTACAAGCTTCAATGCTTCGATGTTTGTTTCCTCACCTAACGCTACAACATAGGCATCTAATTCATTAAATGCAGGGATCACTACTTCTTCTGCTTCCATTGTCAACAGCAAGCGTTCGATACCCATCGCAAACCCAAATCCAGGCGTTTCTGGACCACCTAACTCTTCGACAAGATTGTCATAACGACCTCCTGCGCAAATCGTTGCTTGAGCGCCCATTTTGGGTGCATCACTCATGATTTCAAAAATCGTATGCGTGTAATAATCTAAACCACGTACCATATTATGATCGATTTCATAAGGAATATCCAATGCGTCTAGCATTGTCACCACTGTATCGAAGTGTTTTTGGGCTGACTCGCTTAGAAAGTCCAAAATAGAAGGTGCTTCTGCTACAAATCGTTGATCGCGTTTGTCCTTGCTATCTAATACACGCAAAGGATTTTCGTGTAGTCTTCGTTTTGAATCTTCACTTAATTGCTCTTCAAAGGGAACAAGATAGTCGATCAAGGCTTGACGATATGCTTGACGTGTTTCTTTGTCTCCTAAAGAATTAATGACTAAACGGATTTGATTGATTCCTAATTGTTTAAAGAAATCAAGTGCCATCACCATGCTTTCAACATCAGTCGCTGGGTTTTCAGAACCAAACGCTTCTACGCCGATTTGATGGAATTGACGCAGTCTCCCTTTTTGCGGACGTTCATAACGAAACATTGGTCCCATGTAAAAAGTTTTATACGGTTTTGCGTACTCTGGTCCAAATAACTTGTGTTCGACAAAAGACCGCACGATTGGAGCTGTTCCTTCTGGTCGAAGGGTCACATGTCTTTCACCCTTATCATAGAAATCATACATTTCTTTTGACACAATATCCGTCGTATCACCGACACTTCGAGAAATCACTTCATAATGTTCAAAGATAGGCGTGCGGATTTCATTATATTGATAATCTCTAAATAACAAGCGGGCAGTTTCTTCTACAAATTGCCATTTTTCTGACTCACCAGGTAAAATATCATTTGTTCCTTTTGGTCTTTGGAAACTCATTTTTTTCTCTCCTTTTATTTTCTATGTAAAAAAAATCCGCCCTCGTTCATCTTGAACAAGGGCGAATGACTAATTCATACGCGGTACCACCTAATTTTGAAAGATTGCTCTTTCCTCTTACGATTAACGCTCGTACACGGAACGGCTTTTCACACATTCATCTCCAGAGTGTCTTTCAGAATCGCCCCTTTAGATCATTCTCAGCCTAGATGATCCTCTCTTGTAAAGTCTCAGAAACCTACTCGCTCTTTCATAGATATTTTCAATATTAACTATAACCTTACTAAAAACAAGTCTTAAAGTCAAGTAAAATCGGAAGAATAGGCCAGAAACACCAAAGAAATTTATGCCAAACAACTATATTCCATGACACTTTTTCATTTTTCTTTCAGAAAGACCTTTTAGTTCAGCTTTTTCCAATTTTGTTTTAGACTAGACGAAAAGGAGGCCTGTACAATGGTAGAAATAAGAATCGGACACTCACAAGTTTACGCAGAACAACTTGGATTAGGGGCAAACGCTGTAGGTGGTCACAATCTCTTTACTGGCTTAGAAGATGAAACTGGAAAACAAGTTGTTCGCACTGCTTTAAATAATGGGATCAACTTGATCGATACAGCATTTGCTTATGGTAATGGTCGTTCAGAAGAGTTGATTGGTGAAGTCTTACGAGAAGAAGAATATGATCGCTCGCGTATTGTGATTGCAACGAAAGCAGCACATGTACCAAATAAGAAAGGTGTTTTTGATAACTCCCCAGAATTTTTGACGCAGTCGGTCGAAGATGCACTACGCCGTTTGCAAACAGATTACATCGATATTTTTTATATCCATTTTCCAGATGAGCACACACCTAAAAATGAAGCAATTGCAGCATTACACCAACTAAAAGAAGCTGGTAAGATTCGCGCGATAGGTGTTTCTAACTTCTCACTAGAACAGTTGAAAGAAGCCAATTTAGATGGCTATGTAGATGTTGTAGAAGATAAATTCAGTTTGATCTATCGAGAAGCAGAAAAAGAATTGTTTCCTTATCTTAAAGAAAACAACATCAGCTTCGTACCTTACTTCCCACTTGCTTCTGGATTGTTGACTGGCAAGTATCATCTAAATAGTCCCCAAGAATTTGGTGCTCGTGACCCAAGAAAAAATAGACCTGATTTTCAGGGAGAACGTTTTGAAAGGATCATTCAAGCTGTGGATCAACTTCATCCGTTGGCTGAAAATCACCAAGCAACAATCGCACAACTTGTGTTAGCTTGGTATATGAAGAATCCACGGATCTCTGTTGTCATACCAGGCGCAAAAAGACCGGAACAAGTTGCGGATAATGCTCGAGCGTTGGATCTCCATTTATCGAATGAAGATTATCAAACAATCGATCAGCTATTTCAACAGTTTAAATAATCAAACCTAATACACTAAAAAACAGCTGATAGCTACTAGTTAAGAATAAATGGAACCTTCTCTATTTATCTTGCTAAAGTAGCTATTCGGCTGTTTTTATTATTTTTTTAACAATGTCTGCAGAAACGATTGGCTCAGAAGTATTCCGCGATTTCCTCCAAGTTCTACCTTGTTCTAGTATCAAAAAAGCAAAGTGACCAAGATAAGCTACCCTGATTGATGTAAAAAAAAGTCGATACACTTGAAAATCGCTGACTGATTTTTCAAGTTTACCGACTTATAGAATATAGAAATCATTTTTGAATGATTCTTCTGCACTATTTGTTTTGCGAATCAATAATGATCGTCACTGGTCCGTCATTCACCAGTGAAACAGCCATATCTGCGCCAAATTTTCCTGTTGCTACAGGAATACCTCTTTGCTTGATTCCTTCATTGAACGCTTCGTAGAGAGGAATTGCCGTTTCTGGTCGTGCTGCTGCAATAAAACTTGGACGGTTTCCCTTCTTCGTATCTGCAAAGAGCGTAAATTGTGAGATACTCAGTAACTCTCCTTGAATATCTTCGATACTTCGATTCATTTTTCCTTGTTCATCTTCAAAAATACGCAGTTGTGCAACTTTTTTTACTAAATAGTCAACATCCGCTTGCGTATCTCCCTCATGGACACCTAATAAAACGACTAATCCACGTTCGATTTTACCAACTTCCTGTTGCTCAATGGAAACAGAAGCTTTACTTGCACGTTGGATCACTGCTTTCATACTTGTACCTCCTAGCCATTTGTTCGACGTACGCTGTAGACATCTGGCACGGCTTTGATTTTATCCACAATACTCTTCAAGTGGGAAAGATTTTGGATGCCTACAGTTAAATGAATGGTCGCCATCTTATCTTTATTTGTTCTAGCTTCTACGCTATTCAAATTTTTAGTCATGGTGTTCACTGTCTGCAAGACATCATTTAACATACCTGAACGATTATAGCCATAGATTTCCAGATCCGCATCATATTCTTTTTTAGTATTTGAAGTATCTTCCCATTCCACTTCAATCAAGCGTTCCGCTACATTTGGCTTGTCTGCTTGGACATTTGGACAATCTCTTCGATGAATAGAAATCCCTCTACCCTTTGTGATATACCCAACGATATCATCACCAGGAATTGGATTACAGCAACGACTGATACGTATCAGCAGATTCTCGACACCTTGGATGACCACGCCACCCTCATGACGAACTTTCATTTTTTCCGACTCTTTTTTCGGCTGGTTCATGATTTCTGCTGCTTCTTGTTTTTGTTGTTCTATTTTTTGTTCTTTTCGTTCTTTTTCTGTCAAGCGATTCGCCATAGTCAACGGACTAACTTCACCATATCCAATAGCTGCATACATATCGTCTTCCGTTTGATAATTCAAACGTTCCAGCGCATCTTGCAATTTAGCTTTAGACAAGATCTCTTTAGGGGTGAAGCCCAAGTCAGCGATACATTTTATTACTGCTTCATGACCTTTAGTAATATTTTCTTCTCGGTCTTGCGCTTTGAAGAAACGCTTGATTTTATTTCTAGCTTTACTAGTAGCAACTAGTTTCAACCAATCTCGACTTGGTCCAAATGAATTAGGCGAGGTCAAAATCTCTATAATATCTCCATTTTTGAGCTTGTAATCCAATTGCACCATTTTTCCATTGATTTTGGCACCTGTCGTTTTATTCCCGACATCCGTATGGATACTATACGCAAAGTCTAACGGACCTGATCCCTTAGGAAGTTCTGTTACATCCCCCTTAGGAGTAAATACGTATACTTTATCACTAAAGATATCTCCTTTGACGCCTTCCATAAACTCAGAGGCATCATAGCTTTCATCTTGAAGTTCAATGATTTCATGGAACCAGCTTAATTGTTTTGTCATGCCGTCTGGCTCTACTTTTTCATTCTTTCCTTCTTTGTATGCCCAGTGAGCGGCTACCCCGAATTCTGCGATTTCATGCATTTCTTGGGTACGAATTTGGATTTCCACCGGATTTCCGGCTGGTCCAATAACAGTCGTATGCAATGATTGATACATATTCGCTTTAGGCATCGCGATGTAGTCTTTGAAGCGGCCAGGCATTGGTTTCCATTTTGTGTGGATCGCCCCTAAAACAGCATAACAATCCTTGATTGAATCAACGATGACACGAATAGCTAATAGATCATAGATTTCATTGAATTGTTTCTTTTGATCTTTCATTTTCCGATAGATTGAATAAATGTGTTTTGGTCGCCCATAGATTTCTGCGAAGATTCCTAGTTCTTCTGTAGCTAAACGGATGTCTTCTACTGTCCCATTCACATATTTTTCTCGTTCTTCACGCTTTGTTTGCATCAAGTGCACGATCCGATAATATTGTTTAGGATTCAAATACCGCAATGCTGTATCTTCTAATTCCCATTTGATACGACTGATCCCTAAACGATGAGCTAACGGTGCATAGATTTCCAACGTTTCCTGAGCAATACGTCGTTGCTTGTCTTCCCGAAGATGTTTCAACGTACGCATATTATGTAGTCGATCGGCTAGTTTCACCATAATTACACGTAGATCTTGTGCCATAGCTAACAGCATCTTGCGGTGGTTTTCTGCTAATTGTTCTTCATGTGACTTGTATTTGATCTTACCTAGCTTCGTTACGCCATCAACAAGCATCGCAACGTCTGGGCCAAATTCCTCTTTCAAATCATCTAGTGTAACATCTGTATCCTCTACCACGTCATGTAAGAAACCAGTAGCGACCGTGTGGGGGTCCATTTTTAAATCGGCTAAGATCCCTGCAACTTGGATTGGGTGGATGATATAAGGCTCTCCTGATTTTCTAAATTGTCCATCATGAGCAGCAGTAGCGTAATCACATGCTTTTTGGACAAATGCAACATGTTCGGGTCCCATATACTGACTAACCAGTTTGATTACACCAGGGCCTGTTAAAATTTCTTCTTTTGGCATAGGAAATCCCCCTTTCAAAGGTTATAAAACAGTTCTTATGGACTGTTTCTTTCATTCTCAAACAAAAATAGTGCCTGTTTACAATAAATAATTGCTTTTATTATACAGATTGTTGGGGTTGTTTTCAATTTTTCCTGATCTTATCATACATTTTTTCATGTTTTTTTCACTTGTTTAATTCCCAATGATAACTTGCTGCACTTAATAAATAAAGTGGTGCTGTTTCTGTACGCAAAATCCGTGGTCCTAAACCACAAATAATAGCACCTGCATCAACAAATTGGTTGATTTCTTCTGCCATCAATCCGCCCTCTGGACCAAAAATCGCCAAAATTCGACTGCCAGCGGCCACAGAGTTGAGTACTTTCGCCAGATTCGCCAGTTCGCCCTGTTTTGCAGATTCTTCATATGCGACCAAAATCACATCATAATCAGAAAGCTGCGTGAACAATTCTTTCTCTGTATCTAGTAACTCTACTTGTGGTGCAATTTGGCGGTGTGATTGTTCTGCCGCCTCTTGAGCTATCTTGATTAAACGTTCTTGCCGCTTTTTTCTTTTTTTCGCATCCCATTTCACCACCGAGGTCTTTGCTGGAAAACCAATAAATGCATGCGCCCCTAACTCTGTACCTTTTTGAACGATCCACTCTAATTTGTCACCTTTAGGATAGCCACTAGCAATCGTGATCATACTTGGCAATTCTTTTTCCATTTCTTCTTTTTCGATTTCAGTCAAGTAAACTTTTTCCTCAGTGATTTCTATGATTTCCGCAATGATCACTTGTTGGTCGCTGAAAGCCAAGTAGACTCGGTCTTTCGGTTTCATACGCATCACATGTACGATATGGTGAAAAGCTTCTGCCGAAAGTTCAAATTTTTCAGATGGTTGATAGGCTTCTTCTAAAAAATATCGTTGCATTTATTCCACCTCAGGCTTTTTTAAAATAATGGCATACCAATCTTTTTGCTGGAAGATCTGTTCGACAACAAATCCTTGTGTTTCCATTGCATCAATCACCATTTGCTTTTTATCTTCAATAATACCTGAAACGATAAGTGAGCCTGTTTGTTTCAACAAACGCCAAGCATCAGGGATCATCAGCAAAATAATATCTGCCAAGATATTAGCCACGATGACATCACTTTCGATCTCGATTCCTTTTAATAAATCATTCGCCGCTACGTGGACATCGTTTGCCACTTCATTCATATCCATATTTTCTTTTGCTGAGCGTACAGCTACTTCATCTAAATCATAAGCATAGACATCTTTTGCACCTAAATATTTTGAAGCAATACTTAACACCCCAGAACCTGTTCCCACATCCAAGACAGTTTCCCCACCTCGCAATACAGTCTCTAACGCTTGCAAAGTTAAAGAAGTGGTCGGATGTGTACCTGTACCAAATGCCATACCTGGATCTAGTGTGATGATTTTTTCTAATGAATCATTTGTTTGATAATTTTCCCAACTAGGAACAATTGTCAACATTCTGGTAATGCGTACGGGATGGTAATATTTTTTCCAAGCAGTCGCCCAATTACTTTCTTCCACCTCGCTAGCTGTCACGCTATTTTTACCTATCGCTAACCCATATTCTGGTAATTTTGTTACACGTTCCTTAATAAAGGGCACAATTTCTGGTAAAAAAATCGTCTCAGGAAAATAAGCCATCACAATGGCTCCTTCCTTTAAATAAGTAAAATCTTCTTTATTTAAGATTTCTCCATATTGATCTGACTGAAAATTTTCAATGTCCAGTGTATCCTCAATTGCTACACCGCTAGCTCCTGCTTCCATTAATATGTTCGCAACTGCTTCTACAGCTTCACTCGCTGTTTCTACTTTTACTTCATTCCATTTCATGAAATTCACTCCTTAGTAACTTGGATACGGTAAATATGCATCTGACTGATTTTGTTGTTTTTCTTCGACTAGTTCAGCTAATTTTTGGTTATCGAATGTCAATTCAAAAACAGTAGTTTCATCATCTGTATCTAGAAAATCCAATAAATCGCTTTGTCCTTCAGCTAATACTTCATTTAAGTACTCGATCAAGGCATCAACTACAGATTTTTTCAAGCCTTTTTTCCCTTCATAAGGAATGACTGCCAAATAGTCTGCTTCATCAAAATTAGATTTTTGTGGATTGAATAATAAGATACCATCTTCAAATTCAATGACATCTTCTTCTGATACGACACCTTCTGCATCATCAATCTCAAAGTGTGCTTTATTCTCAGCAAATAGACGTACAATAATCTCAATCGTATGATTTTTCGTATCCCAATCGAGTGATACATCATAATCAGTAATCGTTTTTTCAATCGCCTGATCTAAATAATCAAGTAAGTTTTCTTTTTTCATTTTGCTTCCTCCAGCCCCAGTCTTCATCGATCTGGCTCTTTTTTTGTAACGAAACGTACGGATTACCGGAAACAACAAATCGTAATGGCATTGCTGTCCATTCTCCCTTGTTAGGTATTCCAATCCTAGGCAACGCACTAATTTTTTTCGGTTCTCTTTTTTTCTCATAAACCAAATGTAATGGACTATCTATAATCGATTTTCCATAAAGTTCTTGCGGTATTCCTAATGCGGCAACTAATTTTCCCGGTCCGTTACTGATGTCCGGACCTATTTTTCCACCTCTATTGGCACTCATCTGTTCGATACCTGTCACAGGCTCGATTGCTCGGATCATGACCCCTTGAGGAATTCCTTCAGGTTGCGTAATAATATTTAAAATGCGGTGCGTATGCATAGTGTAAAGATAAATCGTTCCTGGCTTTTCATACATTGCCGCTACTCGTGGTGTCCTTCGCATACCAAAACTGTGTGCAGCCTCATCATCTGGTCCAAGATAAGCTTCCGTATCTACGATATATCCGCCAACAATTCCTTTAGGTGTAGAATATTCTAAATACATACCTAGTAAATCTCTTGCAACTTCAGGTGTTGACTTACTCCCTAAAAGTTCATCTAAATTCCGATTATCCATCATTCTATTCACCTCCCTTATCATAC
This sequence comes from Enterococcus sp. VV15, assembly GCF_005236045.1. NCBI lineage: Bacteria > Bacillati > Bacillota > Bacilli > Lactobacillales > Enterococcaceae > Enterococcus > Enterococcus sp. VV15. The sequence goes on along the minus strand of NZ_QPTY01000003.1, from coordinate 23,827 downwards.
ACAAATTTAATCGGATAAGCTATGAAAACAGAGGCGTAGAATAGTAAAATCAACTATCTTTCTTCTACTGATAATATCTGGGAAAACAAGATAAGGAGACGCATAAAAATATGCGCTCTCCTTATTCGTTGATCTACCTTTATTCAAAGAAACCTCTACTATTTGCCAATCACCAATCTTCTGGTATACACTGCTTGACCTGAATGCATCACTGCATCATCAATGATGGAAATGATTCGATCTCCTCTTGTTACTGGAGGTGTCCAATTCGTATCGATCACTTCGCTAAAGCTTGCTTCATCTACATTCTCTAGATAATCATTCGCCAAGTGGATACTGTCATTTAAGTAATCAATAAGCAATTGTTTTTCTTTTACGACCACTTTTTTAGCTTCTTCAGGAGTATGCTGCCAATCTTGCGTATCGTCAGGTAAATCCAATGAAAATTTTTTATTCCAACCAGCGCTTACCCATAGTGGTTCGCTTCCGTTCAGCTCTGAAATCTGATAATCGATTTCTCGAGCTGTATGCCAGATCAGCCATGTAACGGATTTGATCAATGGCTTAGGCATCGTATTTGCTTCGGTTAAATCCATTTGATCCAATGTTTCTTCAAAACGTTCACTCGCTCTTTCCAATAGTTTGATTTCAAATCGTGTATTCCCCATTGTTTCCCTCCTGATCCATTTTTTATTTGTTTATTCTATTTTACACCAAAGAAAATAAAAGAGAACGAATTCTGTTTTTCTATGTAATCACTCACACCTTCCAACAATTATGAGAGTGGGACAAAACTAAAAATCAGTTTTACCACAGACTTTAACTTCGAGTAAACGGCGGCCAAAAATCTTTTTTTTTTTTTGGAAATTTCGAAAACCTAAACGACTTTTGTCTCGACCTCATCCTCTCTTTAGTATCTAAACTTACCTAGTTCACAGTATCTTTTCTACTATGCTATAATTAACGTACGAAAATCAAAAGGAGGAGTTTTTTATGCAACAACCCTTAGCTTATCGCATGCGTCCTCGAACGATTGACGAAGTTGTTGGGCAAATGCATTTAGTCGGTGAAGGCAAAATCATTCGCCGAATGGTTGATGCAAAAATGTTGTCTTCCATGATTTTATATGGCCCGCCTGGAACCGGAAAAACTAGTATTGCTAGTGCGATTGCTGGCTCAACGAAATTTGCTTTTCGAATGCTGAATGCGGCCACAGATTCAAAAAAAGATTTGCAGATCGTGGCTGAGGAAGCAAAAATGAGCGGTACAGTCATCCTTTTACTTGATGAAGTCCACCGTCTAGATAAAACAAAACAAGATTTTTTACTTCCTCATTTAGAAAATGGGCGGATCATAATGATCGGTGCCACAACCGAAAACCCATATATCACTATCAATCCTGCTATCCGTAGTCGAACCCAGATTTTTGAAGTCAAACCTCTAGATGAACAAGATATTGAAAAAGCGATCCATACAGCTTTACATGATAAAGATCGTGGTCTTGGTCAGCTTAGCATAGAGTTGGACGATCAAGCATTGCTTCATTTATCACGCGCCACGAATGGAGATCTTCGAAGTGCGTTGAACGGATTAGAGCTTGCCGCACGTTCAACTAAACCGAATCAATCAGGGATGATCCATCTAACTCTTCCTGTCATTGAAGAATGTGTGCAGAAAAAAGCATTGACCCATGACAAGAACGGTGATGCCCATTATGATGTGATTTCTGCATTCCAAAAATCTATACGCGGAAGTGATGTAGATGCCGCCCTCCACTATCTTGCCCGCTTAGTCGAAGCAGGAGATCTAGCAAGTATTTGTCGGCGTCTGATGGTCATTGGTTATGAAGATATCGGTTTGGGGAATCCTGCAGCAGCTGCTCGAACGGTCAATGCTGTTTTAGCTGCGGAACGTCTGGGACTTCCGGAAGCACGCATTCCACTAGCAGATGTTGTTGTCGATCTATGTTTGTCACCTAAATCCAATTCTGCTTATACTGCGTTGGATGAAGCAATCTCTGATATCCGCGCCGGAAATGCTGGCGAAGTCCCTGATCATTTACGTGATAGTCATTATCAAGGCGCTAAAGCATTGAATCGAGGAGTGGGCTATCAATATCCTCATAACTTTGAAAATGCCTGGGCGAATCAACAATATCTACCTGATAAACTGAAGCATGCGCAATATTATCATCCAAAAGATACTGGAAAGTATGAACAGGCACTAGGACAACAATATTATCGTATCAAAGACTGGAAAAAAGAACTTCCTAAACATGACTAAGTGTGTATTCTATTTTCCTGAGCGCTCTCATTGCTCTTTTTATTTTCCTGTGCTACTATAGAAGTGGGAAATCTGTGATGTTCGAATTGTCCTCTTTGTGTGTTGACCGAACATTTTTATTGATATCTTGGGACCTGTCTTGTGTCACAGCTGGTAACACGCCTTGTCATTTGGTAGTTCGATGCTACGACCATGGGACCCACCTGCTTGAATTCGCGGGATCAATACTACAGGACGAACACCGGCATTAACGGAGATTACCATTTTTTTAAGATTTAGGGGGCTATGCCATTTTTGGTACAGCTCCCTTTTTCATCTTTGAAAACTATCTAACCTATGATCGATAGTTAGAATTTTGGAGGAATTCATATGATCCAACTGTTAATGGGCATTGCCGCACTACTATTATTATTTGTCAGCTATTATTTATTAAAAAAACAGTCTATCTTTTTTGTATTAATCGAAAAAACAGAAAAAAATCAAGGTTTCTTGCAATTTTTTGGCGCCATCTATGCCTTTTTAGGAATCTTAGGTATAGTCGTAGCTTTTTTCAATCAACGGTTTATTGCTCTATCCTATTTGATCCTCGTCATTCTCGTAGCTTCCGTGTTCAGTATCAATTTTGCGAAAAAAATGGCTAAACCAAACAGTAAATAATTCTCTTTTTTTCAGAATTGTTTTACAATAGGTGCATAAAGATGTTTTATCTGAAGGAGTGAACGCATATGTTACAACAATACAAAAAAATCATGGTCGCCGTAGATGGCTCTGAGGAAGCAGAATTAGCTTTTCAAAAGGCTGTTAACGTCGCTATAAGAAACAACGGGGAGCTATTATTAGCACACGTCATCGATACTCGTTCTTTCCAAACAGTCTCTTCATTTGATGGGATGTTGGCTGAGCAAGCAACTGAAATGGCTAAACAAACTCTTGCTGATTATGAAACCAATGCTAAAAAAGCTGGGTTGAGTAAGGTGACTACAGTCATCGAGTACGGGTCTCCTAAACAAATTATTGCAAAAGAAATTCCTGAGGATAACCAAGTAGACCTTATTATGTTAGGTGCGACAGGATTAAACGCTGTTGAACGACTATTTATAGGTTCTGTTTCAGAATATGTTATTCGTAATGCTTCTTGCGATGTCCTTGTTGTACGTACTGATTTAGAGAACCAATTACCCAAAAAAAAGGATAAATAAGCATAAAACTGTTTGGTGAGAGAATTATTCTTCCATCAAACAGTTTTTTTTGTATTTTAAGTTCACTCATTGATGAGCATATCTGAACACAACCACTTACATAAAATCTCCTCCACTAAAATAGGATTTTAGCGAAATAAGCAAACAAACTGTGATACTGCGTTGTATTAGCGATGTTTTTATCTTTGCGCTTATATCTTTTTATAGAATAAATGAGCGTCAAAAGGGATATGGCAAGAGTTGTCATATCCCTTTTTAAATAATTAGCGTTCTAGAAGTAACTTCTATCACAATCTCTTTTTTCCCTTGAAGGGGAACTTGCTCCATGAGCATTCGCTTTTAAGATCAAGCTTATTTGCGCAAGCGTTCAACATCACGAGCAATCATTAGTTCTTCATCTGTTGGAATCACTAATACTTTTACTTTTGAATCTTTTGTTGAAATATCTAAATCTTCACCATGGAGTTTATTCAATTCAGGATCGATTTCACAGCCAAACCATGTCATTCCTTTAATGATTTCACTACGAACATGTCCATCATTTTCACCGATTCCGGCAGTGAAAATAATTGCATCTACACCATTCATGGTTGTAACATAACCACCAATGTATTTACGTATACGGTCGACAAAAATGTCATAGGCCAAGCGAATATGTTCTTTTTCATAATGTTTCTCAAGATCACGCATATCACTTGATAAACCTGTTAAACCTAAAAGACCTGATTTTTTATTCAAGATATCCATCACTCCATCGATATCGATCTCTAATTTCTCCATCAAATACGGTATGACAGCTGGATCAATATCTCCAGAACGTGTACCCATCGTTACTCCTGCGAGTGGTGTAAATCCCATAGAAGTATCTACTGATTTCCCACCATCAACGGCTGTGATCGATACACCATTTCCGAGGTGACAAGTAATCAACTTCAATTCTTCAATCGGTTTGTCGAGTAATTTAGCTGCTCGTTCAGAAACATATCGATGGCTCGTTCCATGGAAACCATATTTTCTAACTTTGTAATCTTCGTAATAAGAAATAGGTAAACTATATAAATAATTGTGCTTTGGCATTGTTGCATGAAATGATGTATCAAAAACAGCTACGCTAAGAATGTCTGGTAATATTTTTTTGAATGCTTTGATCCCCATTAGATTTGCTGGGTTATGCAAAGGTGCAAATTCTGCTAATACTTCGATTCGTTTCATGACATCTTCATCAACGATCACAGAATCTCCATAAGTTTCACCACCATGTACGACACGATGTCCTACACCAGTGATTTCATCATACGAGCTTAGAATATGCAGTTCAATCAAATGATCTAATAGCATTTTTACTGCTATTTCATGGTCTTCAATATCCATAATTTGTTCGAATTTTTGATCTTCGCCATACTTAATAGTAAAAATAGAATCTTGTAATCCAATTCTTTCCACAATTCCTTTAGCGACTACGGTCTCTTCTGGCATTTGATATAACTGCCATTTCAAACTTGAACTTCCAGCATTGATTGCAATTGTTTTAGACATATTACTCTCCTTCTAGTTGAATGATTACAGAGAAGACGATTTCCATGTTTCAAATTCTTTAAAAAATTCGGTCACCTTCTCTGGTTTCTTTAGTGAATCAAGTTTTACAAGCAACACTTCTTGTGCTTGTTTTGCATTTGGCCCTTTTCTTTGTAAAATCAAAATACTTTTTTGTGATTGCTTGTTGCGGAACAATTCGTCTGGTAATTGAATCATCCCCTGTAGATAACCTTCCTCTTTAAACCATTTCTTCACATTTTCACTTTGTTCTGTTTCTAAAAAGTTACTTGGCATCAAAAATAGACCAAATCCATCTGGTTTGACATATTTCATCGCTTGTTCTAATAACAGATGATGTGCATAGCTGTGGCCTACCTTGGCGCTTGTTAAAAATTCTTTTGCTTTTTGATCATTCGGATAATAACCGATCGGTAAATCACTGATTGCAACGTCAACTGGATCAACCAGTAAATCTTGTAATCCATCTTGGTGGAAATATTGTACATTTGCTTGGGTCAAATCGCTCGTTGAAGCAGCAACTGCTAGCAATGTATCATCAATCTCTACACCAAACCCTTCCGTTTGATATCCTGCGTTCGTTAGATTTAAAAGAACTGTTAATAACAAGTTACCCATTCCTGCCGCAATGTCTAAAACTCTGACTGGCTCTGTCTTTTTTGTGAACAGTTGTTCAATTAAGAAGACGAATAAAAAACCAATACTATCTGGAGTCAACTGGTGGTTTGCTTGCAGATGTTCAGTCTGTCCCCCCTTTAGTAACAGTAGTTGAGACAGACGACGCCATTCTTCTGGCTCAAAAGATAATTGACTGAACTCTTCATAGATCGCTGAAATCTGTTTTGTGATCTCTTCAGTCGGCACCTCATCCACCACACGTACTTGATAGTTGTCGATTAAGTTCTCAGCATTTCCGACATAGGCTTCTAAAAAGGAAGTTCCCAATGCATTTTGTAAAAGCTGAATCGCTTTTAGGTTTTGTTCAAAACCCTGTTCCATTTTTTCTGGTAACATGGTGCACCTCATTTCTAGATATATTATAACAATTATTTTACCTGTTTAATTTTAACGAAGAATCGACAAAATTTCAATCGTTTTCACACTTTTTTATTTGTGAAATAATAAACAAATATATCAGAAAAACAGCGCTATAACAGAAAAGAGGGCGTTTTCATAAATTTAGTCACAAACTGTATCACAATCTGTACCATTATTTAACTTTTCCGTAAATTTGAAGGTATATGGTAGAACTTCAATGTGGAACTCTACTTCGTTATTTTGTTGAGTGTACAAAACGATACCAGTAGAATATTGATATTTTCCCTTTACTTTTTCATTGGTGATTCTTGATAATGCTAATTGTTTCATTATTTTGGCTATATAATATTTCTCAGTTCGCTGATTGATGTCGATAGTGAGCCGATAATTTTCTAAAATAACTAACATCAAGGAACTACACACTAAGAAAATCAAAAGTGTGGTTATTAAGATATTCGCTTGATTATGCCGTTCCATTTTTACTTTTTGTCCAAACTCCTTCATACTCCTCCCCATTTTCAAAAGATATTAAAAAAGTCACTGTTGTCTCATTTTCTTTTACGATCCATGTATTGACAGCTGTCAGCATGGGTTGATGGCCTCCATTTCGACCTCGTTTGCGTATCATATTTTTGTATTGCTCGATATAATAAGCTTTATCGGAGATTTCATAATAGACACGATTATCTTTGACTAGGATATTTTCACCATGTTTTATTTCTTCTTCAAACTGCACTAAAAAAATCAACCATTCTTTTTGGTCTTTTCTTTGTAAATACTTATTTACTTGATTTGCTTGATTGATCAACAAAATCATCGATAGGAAGATACTGCTTAAAACAACTAATGAAACCAGACATTCGATCAGTGTAAAGGTAGGTTTATTTTTGGAGGATCTCAATGGTATCCTCCTCCTGCGTGATTTTCACTTGTTGTATCTCATTTTGTTTTGACTCAATCACTGTTTTACTTTTCGGTTCAACGATTGTCCTACTAGGTAACTGTTGATGTTTCCGAAAAGTTTTGACATCTTCATATAATCTACGTACTAGCAAAACTCTTCGATTGTTCTGCTTGTCTAACTGTAATAAAAATCGATTGCTTGAACTTACCAAATAGATACAGGCAACTGTGACTGTTAACGCCATCAGCGTTTCTAATAATACAAAACCACTTTTATTCGACTTTTTTAAGATAATGACCACTTCCCATTTGGAATTGATAGCTGATCAACTGTTTTTCTTTCTTCCAGTAAAACTGATACACGTTTAAGGAACTTTCGTTTCCAGTTTTTGCAGCAAATATAATTGTTGAGGCCCTTCTCACTTCAATTTCTTTGGGTATCTTCAACATTGACCAACTGCTCATTTGCTGCGGAACTGTAAAAATAATCTGAGCTTGTTTGTTATCATAGGCGATCGTTGTGTTTTCCTGGTTAACAATTGCTGCTTTTTGTGTGGCATAAATTCTTCTTTCAAATTGATCAAAGAACTGATAGGCAGCTAATCGTGTTTGCCACGATGAAATAGAAACGAATGGAAAGATAAACAGAGTTGATATAATGAATAGAACAAGTAGAGTTTCTAGTAATGTATGCCCAGGCGGGTCATTCTTACTTTTTATTATAAGCATCTGCATGTTCTTGTTTGATGTACCCTTCTTTCAATAACTCAGCTATCGTAGGAACCTTTCCGTTATTTTGTAACGAGTATAGCTCCTTTTGTGCATCGATCAATTGAAGCACAGCCGCCCTTCCTTCTTTATTTACATGATCCCGATACCTCGAAATATTAGGAATAAATAACAAAACTAAAGCACTGATCACCAGTAACACAATAAGCATTTCTATCAGTGTGAAACTGACAAGTTCCCGATTAAGAAAAAGTCTTTTTTTCTTGGTCACGCTCATAATAAAACCTCCTCGATGTTTCCATATACAGGCAGTAGAATTGCAGCATAAATCAGTAGGATCAAACCAGCGATCCCGAAAAAAAACAGTGGTTGTATCCAATGGAGTATTCGATTGATCTTTTGAAAAAAATGCCGTCTGGTCAATGAGCTATAAAATAATAACTCCTTTCCAAGTTGTCCCTTTGCTTCACCTTGTAAAATAATTTGACTAAAATCTTCGGTAAAGAATGTATAACTTTGAAATTGTTCAGCCAAAGGAATCCCTGATTCAAGTCCTTTAGTTAGTCGAAAAGCCAGTAATTGGATCAAACTTCCTTGTCTTGTTTCCTTCAAACAATAAATGATTTGACGTAATTCTAATCCTTCATAGAATAATTTTCCTAATTCAAGAGCAATATAAGAAGATTGATAGAGTGAGAACATTCGCCCGAAAAATACTAGTTGACTAAACCAAGTATATTTTTGTATAACATCCATTTTAGTCAATCGAACCTGAATAAAAATCAGTAGAAGTCCCCCGACCAAAAATGCTCCAAGCAAATACCAATGGAAAGTTTTTAGAAATACTATCCCCCAATGAGAAGCTGCGACCATATCCGTAGCAAGGAGTTGTGGCAAAACCATTTGCCGTAAAGCAGCAAGTATTCCCAGTAAAAAAAACAATAATAGACAGGGATAACTGATCATTTTTTTCAATTCTTTACGAAATTCTTCAACCAATCGAAATTGTTCAGCTATTCCTTTCAATGTTTCAATTAAATTCCCATGCATCTCTGCTAACTCGACTTGCACTAATTTTTCAGAGCTGAATCCCATTTGTTGCAATACATCATAAAATGGATGTCCTTCCTGTAGCAACCGCTGTGCATTTTGTAAATGGATCTTGGTTATTGCTTGGATTTTTAAGAGGATCGTTATTGCCTCTTGGATACTGAATCCATTCAAGAGTAATTCTCCCATCAATTGAATATATTTTGCTTGTTCTTTGATAGGCATTTTTTTAAAACGTTGTGGTCTGCCAACACGCTTTTTTTGCCTCTTCACGACTTTCTTCCCACCTCTTCTTTACAAATCCACTATATGAGAAATCATAGGCCCACAAAACTGCTGCCGATTGAAATTGATCCAACAAAATTTCTTGATAGATCACTCCTGCTAAACATTCAAATAAATCTTGGTTCTTTCCCATCAATTCAGTCATCCTGGCTTCTACTCCCTCTAGACAACGGGCGTGTACAGTAGCATAGACACGATGTCCAGTCAATGCTGCTCTCACCGCAGTATCCGCTGTTTGTTTATCCCTTATCTCCCCTATGATCAATAAGTCCGGACGGTGCCGCAATGAAAGTTTCAGGAGTTGTTCATACGTTTGGTCGATTTTATTGTTAACTTGTAATTGCAGAAATAATGGTTCTTCGATTTCTACTGGGTCCTCAATTGTAATGACTTGGAGGGTCGTTTCACGTGCTAAATAATACATCAAGGATGTTTTTCCTGAACCAACAGGACCACTGAATAAATAGAGACCTCTTTCTTTCGTATAAGTATCGATCATTTTGAAATCACTTGGGCAAAAACAACGAAAATGCTTTGCTGACAAATCGTACAATAAACGAATAACTAAGCTTTCTCTTTGTAAATAATCACCCACCGAAGACAAACGTAATCTAATTTGTCTTTCTTCCAACGGATAAGTCAACGAACCTAGTTGTGATTTTCGCTTTTCACCAATATCCATTTCTCCTAAATACTTAAATCGAGAAATCAATTGTTGTCCTAACTCAAAAGATACTTCTTGTTGAAATGTTCGCTTTTTACTATATCGATAATAAATAGTAAACCCTGATCCACTTGGTAAAATATAGATATCTTGTACATTCTTTTCAAAACTCTCTTTGATTAGTTCATTCGAAAAAACTTTTATGTCCATTCGCTTCCCTCCATAAAAAACATACGTCTTTTTCCAAATTTTATTTGTATTCTGAATTATTCTTTTAAAAATCATTGGCAAAATCCGAATTTATGTTATACTAGTAAAAATTTATTTTGGAGGGTCTAAAGTGGATTCATTACTCGAAAAACATATTTTAATTGCTGGAAAAAAACAACTCGCAGATCTAGTCATCAAAAACGCAAAAATTATCAATGTTTTTACAAAAGAAGTCATGGAGGCTGATGTTGCTATCTGTGATGGGGTGATTGTTGGAGTAGGAGACTACGAGGGAAAACAAATTTATGATGCGAAAAATAAATATCTGGTACCAGGTCTAATCGACGGCCATGTACACATTGAAAGTTCCTTATTGTCACCAAAAGAATTCGCGAAAGTTTCACTGATCCACGGGGTTACTTCCGTGATTACTGATCCTCATGAAATTGGAAATGTTGCTGGAAGTACAGGCCTTGATTTTATGATTGATGATGCTAGAAGTGTTCCGATGAATATATTTGTCATGTTGCCTTCTTGCGTCCCAGTCACACCATTTGAAACAAATGGAGCGACTCTCGATGCTGCTTCATTTATCCCATTTCTGGAACGGCCGGAAGTCCTCGGACTTGCAGAAGTCATGAATTATCAAGCAGTCGCAACGAACGAGGCAACAATTATCGATAAATTACGATTAATGAAGAATAAAAATAAAAAAATCGATGGTCATGCTGCTGGTATAAACAGAGACGATCTAAACGTTTACTTGGCAGCTGGAATCCGTACAGACCATGAGGCAACAACTGCTGAAGAAGCAAGAGAACGTCTAGCATTAGGCATGTATTTGATGATTCGTGAAGGAACCGTTGCAAAAGATCTTCACGCATTATATCCAGCAATCACTCCCGAAAATTCACGTCGCTGCTTATTTGTCACTGACGATAAATTGATTGACGATCTCGTTTCTGAAGGATCAATCGATCATATTATTCGGCAGGCGGTCCAATTGGGAATGGACCCACTACAAGCTATCCAGATGGCTACTTTAAATGCAGCAGAATGCTTTGGACTTGACCATTTAGGGGCGATTGCTCCTGGATATCAAGCTGATTTCTTCTTAACCGATGATTTAACTACTTTACCGATCGTTGATGTCTTCATCCAAGGAAATTTAGTAGTGAAACAAGGCGAGATAATCCAAGATAGATTTCCCACACAACCAAATCCATTTACAGATAACTTACCAGCAATGAATGTCAAACCCTTATCTAACACCTCTATTGCTCTACCGATACACTCAGAGCAAGCACATGTGATTGAAATCATTCCCAACAGCTTATTGACGAATGATTTGATAGAAAAGGTTTCTGTAAAAGACGGATTCTTTGAACCTTCGATCGAAAATGATTGGTTAAAGATCGCAGTTATTGAACGCCACCATCAAACAGGAAATATCGGTGTCGGTATCGTCAAAGGATTCCAATTGAAAGACGGTGCGCTTGCAACGACAGTCGCTCATGACTCCCACAATATCGTTGTTGTAGGAACGAACGATGAGGATATGCTCTATGCGGCAAACCAGTTGATCAAAAAAGGGGGAGGAATGATTGCTGTCAAAGCTGAAAAAGAATTAGCTTTCCTCCCATTACCAATTGGCGGCCTAATGTCCCAAGCTCCTTTTTTAGAGGTGAACACGCAGTTGGTTTCTCTAACCAAAGAAGCCTATAAACTAGGAGCAAGTCAAGCCTTCGATCCCTTTTTGACTCTTTCTTTTTTAACTTTGTCTGTCATTCCTGAGTTAAAAATCACTGATAAAGGGTTGTTCTCCTTTTCTAAATTCAATTTGATCGAACCTTCGATCGAAAAAGGATAATCTACTTTTCTAGGTACTTAATAAATAAAAATTGAAAATACAAAGAATGTAGGACAAATCTAAAAATCAGGTTTGCTACAGACTCTCGAATAAACGACGTCCAAAAATCAGTTTTTTCGGAAATTTCAAAAAAAAAAAAACGTGGGACAAAAGTAAGAAACACTTTTGTCCCATTCTTTAAAAACGAATAAACGGTGGGAACAGAAGCAACTTTTTCGGAAATAAGCCGAAATTCTCAGAGTTAAACACTTCTGCCCCAGCCTCTTTTCTCTCCAATTTCTCAAACCTAAACGACTTTTGTCTCGACCTCTTTATATTTTTCAGTAACGCTAAATCATGATAAACGATACTTCAACTTATTTTGTTTTATCTATAAATTGTGCTTCAACTCGATAAATCCTTTGTCCTCTTGAAGAAAATTTTTCTTCATATTCAGTCATGATATTTCCTTCAAAATCACTTTGGTGCAGATCAAGCCATACTTGCTTGATGACCATTCCATATTGAGAAAAACTTGCTAGTGAATATTCAAATAACCCTTGATTGTCTGTTTTAAAGTGGATCTCCCCTTCAGGACGTAAAATCTGTTCATCCACAGCTAAAAAAGTTTTGTAGGTCAAGCGACGCTTTTCATGTCTTTTTTTAGGCCATGGATCAGAGAAATTCAAGTAGATTTGGTCTACTTCACTATCTGCAAAATACTCTGTCAGTGCTGAGCCATCGACATGCAATAGTTTCAAATTAGGTAATGGTTCTTCAAGAAGCTTGTCTAAAGCGATCGACACAACGCTCACTTGCATCTCCACCCCGATATAATTGATTTCTGGATGTGCTTTTGCCATTCCTGTGATGAATTGTCCTTTTCCCATACCAATCTCGATATGGATTGGTTGATCATTTTCAAATAGTTCGTGCCATTTACCTTTCCATTTGGTAGGCTCACTGATGACAAGATCTGGGTGTGCTGCTAACATTTCTGCAGCTCCTGGGCGATTTCGTACGCGCATGAAACTTTCCATTCCTTTCTTAGTTAAAAAAATAAAGATCAGATAAAGTGAAGTTAAACTCTTCTGATCTCAAATTAAAAATACACATGTTTTATTTTTGTTTTTTTCTGGTGATGCATCGGTATTTACGACTTTTATCAACCGCTGAATACCCGCTTCAGCTGTAGAATTTCTTCGTTCATTCTCCGGTGATCATCCCGTTTACAATATCTAGTGATCTCTTGAAGCAGATTCATTGCAGCATACCAATGCAATTTCTCAAGTATTTCATCTGTCGGTCTGATGCCATAACTGATAAGCCACTGATTCCAATTAGACAACGGTACATAATTCCCTAAAATCGTGGCGAGATCGACCGCAGGATCCGCAAACATGATTGAATCCCAGTCAACTAGATATAAATAATTTTTACATACTAACCAGTTACGATGATTCACATCTCCATGTACCACTGCAAAATCTTCTTTATCCGTATGTGGAAGCTGTTGACGTAAAAACTGATGAACAATTTGTAAGAATTGATTGTTTTTAAGCATCTCAGGTAAATCTAATTCATAGTGCTTCAACATTTTTTCTGGAGTCATTACTTTACCGCCAATACGTGTCAGCATTGTCTTCAATGATGTTGAGTGATGCAAATGATACAATACATCAATGACGTCATTTCTTTGCCCGATTTCATTGGGTGTCAATAAACGTCCTTCTAACCATTCTTGTGCTGTTAAAGTATCCCCATTCCCAGTACGTTTTGTCCATACTAGCTTTGGCGTGATTCCTTCTCGGGATAGTGCAGCAAGCATTGGAGTCGTGTTTCGTTTAATAAAGACCTTGTCTTCATCACGCATGCCTATGTATGTTTTTCCCGTATCACCTTTGATGGGGCGTAAACGCCATTCTTGGTCTAACTGAAACTCCATCATGCATTCTCCCGTCCTCTTAACTCTATGTTTTGCAGTACTTATTATTCTAGTCGCCTAAGCCGCGAACGTCAAGCACATATACGTTCTTTTTCCATCATTCAGCTTCAAAAAACCATCTTTTATCAAAAAAAGAGAACGAAAAGAGGTTGGGACAGAAGTGTTTAACTCTGAGAAATAAGCCGAAATTCACGAAAATTGCTTTTCAAATTTTTGTGAATTTCGGCTTATTTAAGAATGAGTTGCTTCTGCTCCCACCGTTTATTCTTTTTTAAAGAATGAGACAAAAGTATTTCTTACTTTTGTCCACGCTCTTTTTTTCCGTTTTTTATTCTTGTATCTCTTCAGTCATCCATTTTTTTGAGTCTAGCGGGAGCATACAGCCCAACAAACAGTCCCGCAGCCACTAGATAAATGATCAGAGGGATCACCTTTTCTACTCCGCTTAGGACGATGGCAGCCAACAACCCAAAAAGAATTGCTACTGCAAGAAGTACACCTAATAATAATTTTTGAATCGCTCGTTTCTTCTGCTCTTCTTGGACTGGGTATAGTTTAACGAGTGTCATATAGCGAAATTGATTGTATAAAGGAAGAAGCTGAAATCCAATCAGGTAAATGAATAATGCTCCGATACCACTGATAAAATAAATGTCAGACATACTGGCTATCAGAATACCACCGATCAATGTCAATCGAAAAACAAGCCCACTAAAATCAGTTCCTCTAACAAATCTTCTCATATAAAGGTAATAATATGTGTTCGCTGGTGTTTTACTGATTCTTTCTAACAAAGAATCGAAGTACTTTCTTCTTTTAACTTTGGAAGTGATTTCTGGAACATCCGTAAAAAGATTGATGAATTGATAAATTTGATGTAAACGATGTTCTTCGATCTGCACCATTTTTTCCCAATCCAAACGGCGATCCATTTTTTTCCATAAGAACCAGCCATAGATAACAGCTTGAGCGATTGCACCTACAAATCCTATCCAAATCCAGTACAAAGAGAAAAAGAGCATGAGTAAGCTAGACACAGCCCATGCACCTTTCCACACAAGTAACTGGCGGTTGTCGATCCGAAACACTTCTGCTCTTTTAATTTGTAACTGACTACTTTTCATACACCAGAGCATAATCAAATAAAAAAAGAAGACTGTAAAAGGTCGCCCCGTAGAAACAACGAGTAAAGGCATAGAAAAACCACAGATCAAGCCTAAAAAGATGAACGGAAAAATACATGAATAGCGAAAGGCTTGCTGTAAATAGCCGCGCATTTCTTCTTCTTTAGGTAATAGAAAAACAATATCAGCCGCACGAGTAAAAGAAGCAAACTTTCCAAAATATAGGCAAAGAAGCCAAAATACAGAAAGGATCACTCCGCCTAATTGAAAAGGAGCATTTAGCGTTTTTAACCAATTAGAATAATAGAAACCTACCCCACCGATTAGAAATAAACAGATCAGTACAAAGTGATCATTTAGGACATACCGCATATATTTCATCATTTTCTTCTGATGCTTCGCTAATCGTAATTGAAAAAAATTATTCATCTTGCTGCTCCTTTGTTAAAGAAAGATAGATTTCATCTAACGAAGAACCAGGTAGTTTAAATTCCTCTTGCAGATCGTTCAACGTTCCATCCGCACGTATCTCTCCATTATGCAAGACTACAAAGCGATCACAATATTTTTCTGCTGTTGCTAAAATGTGTGTGGACATCAAGATGCCCGATCCTTCATTTTTCATTTCCACCATCAATTCCAGTAACGCATTGATTGCCAAAGGGTCTAACCCTAAAAAAGGTTCATCAATGATATATAAGGAAGGCTCAATTAAAAAAGCACATAAAATCATTACCTTTTGCTTCATTCCTTTTGAAAAGTTAGCTGGAAACCATTCTAAGCGATTCTCTAAGCGGAAGGTATGCAATAATTTTTTCGCTCTTCTCATCGCAGTTTCAAGTGGAATATCATATGCCATCGCAGTAATTTCAATATGCTCTCTTAAAGTGAGTTCTTCATAGAGAGAAGGGGTTTCGGGAATATAACCGATTTGCTTTCGATAAGCTTCCGTATTTTTCTTCAAAGTAAGATCGTTGATTGAGATCGTTCCCTTTTTTTGTTCCAAAAGCCCGATAATGTGTTTGATCGTTGTACTTTTCCCAGAACCATTCAACCCGATCATTCCCACCATCTCACCTGGATTCACCCTGAAACTGATATCTTTTAAAACGGCTAGATGACCGTAGCCCCCCGTGACATTTTCTAATATTAAACTCATAAATTTTCCTCCGTAAGTATACTGCTTTTATTATACCACGAAGAAAATCGAGTCAATTTATTTTTTTTCATACATTCCTTTGAACTTATGGTAAAGTTAAACTAAAGAATTATTTCTAATGGAAAGGATGTTTCAAATGGAAAACTGTATCTTTTGCAAAATTATCAATCAAGAAATTCCTAGCTATAAAGTCTATGAAGATGAAAAAGTATATGCCTTTTTAGACATTTCTCAAACAACAAAAGGTCATACTCTTATTGTTCCCAAGAAACATGTTTCAGATATTTTTGACTATGATGAAGAATTAGCAGCAAATGTTTTTTCACGAATCCCTAAAATTGCTCGCGCAATCGAAAAAGCTTTCCCAGAAATGGAAGGTCTAAATATCTTAAACAATAATCGAGAACTTGCTTATCAGTCTGTCTTTCATTCACATATCCACTTGGTACCTAGATATAGTAAAAAAGATGACTTCTCTATTCATTTTCGCAATCATCAAGAAGATTATACAGATGAGACCTTGGCTAGTATCCAAAATGCCATCCAAAAGCAGGTGAATACCCATGATTAAAAATTTTCTCAAAGGTCTTGTCTTTGGCGTAGCGGTTGGTGCAACATCGGGTCTACTATTCGCACCGAGAAGTGGAAATGAGACCAAAAAAAAACTAATCACTGAAGTCGACGAAGCAACTGCTTTGACGAACGAATTAAATAACAGTCTTAATCATTTTAGGCATGCCTTAGTAGAAACAAAAGAAACCGCAAATTCTGTTATTCCTGCTTTCCAAAATGCTATGAAAAAGGATATTGAAAATTTTAAATTCCAAGCAGAACCAAGGATTGCTCAAATCCAAGAACAAGTAGAAAAATTGTCTCAAGAACTTCCGAACTACTTACAATAATACGTTTTTTTAATAATCAAGGGACATATTTTATCATTTTTTAAAATTTAAATGGTGAATGTGATGAAAATTTGAATTTTATTTGAAACTATCGTAAGAACGGTTTTATTGAGAATTTTATGTGGTATAGTTATATATGTAAAAATAATAATAAATTACAGGAGAGCAGAATTGAATGAAAAAAAATAAAATAATTTTAGCAGCAACTAGTGCGTTGGCTGTGTTGGCACTAGCAGCTTGTTCAGGTAGTACAGATAAAGATATTGCAACAATGAAAGGTGGAACCATCACTGTTTCAGATTTTTATGATGAGGCAAAAACTTCTTCTGCCAATCAACAGTTAGTTCAAAACATGATCATTTATAAGGTTTTCAATAACAAATATGAAGATAAAGTATCTGACAAAAAAGTCAATGCCGAGTATGACAAACAAGCAAAAAGCTACGGAGATACATTCGAATCTCAATTGGAAGCAGCTGGCTATACAAAAGACAGCTACAAACAAACAATCAAAAATAATCTAGTCTTACAAGCTGGAATCAAGGATCATATCAAGCTGACTGACGAAGATTTGAAAACTGCATGGAAATCTTTCCATCCTGAAGTAGAAGCTCAAATCATTAAATTAGGTAGTGAAGATGATGCGAAAGATGTAAAAAAAGCAGCTGACAATGGTGATGATTTTACAAAATTAGCAAAAGAAAAATCAACTGACACAACAACAAAAGAAGACGGTGGAAAAGTCAAGTTTGATTCTCAAAGCAAGACTGTTCCTACAGAAGTACAAGAAGCTGCATTTAAACTGAAAGATGGCGAAGTATCTGATGTCATCACTGCTACAAATGCAAGTACCTACTCAACTGATTACTATGTAGTAAAAATGGTGAAAAACCAAAATAAAGGCAATGATATGGACAAGTACAAAGATGAAGTAAAACAAATCGCTACTGATACAAAACTGAATGACCAAGATTTCCAAACAAAAGTCATTTCAGAAGAATTAAAAGCAGCGAATGTTAAAGTGAAAGATGATTCCTTCAAAAATGTCCTAAGTGCATTTACTACAGAGTCAAGTAGCAAGAGCACTTCCGATTCAGAAAAAGAATCAACTAAATCTTCTGAAACAAAAGAAACTGAATCAACAAAAGCTTCGGATACTGAAGAAAGCACTACAGAATCATCAAGCAAATAAACAAAGGGCATGTGGGACAAATCTAAACATCAGGTTTGCTACAAACTCTCAAGTAAACAGCGTTCAAAAGTCAATCTTTTTGGAAATTTCAAAAAAAAGAAACGAACAATACAAAAAACGTATTGTTCGTTTTTTTCTCCAATTTTTCAAACCTAAACGATTTTTGTCTCGACCTCTTTTTACCAATTGATTCCTAACATTACAGTAACGATGAGTGAAAAAGTCATTACGATTCCTAGAAATATCCCTATCGTTGTCAATGCAATCAGTCCGATTTTTGAATGATTTCTGATTTTATACGCCGTGTATAGCAAACAAAGGGCAAACAATAATCCTAGTAACAAAATCAATAATAGCTTTTTCCGATCATCAAAACTTTGAGTAACTTGTTCCAATCGTCCCACGCCCCAACTGAATGATTCTCTAAATAAGTATAATCATACACATACTTGTTTTACAATAAAAAAATGTTTAAGACGAAATAAAAGTACCTATCATGCTAAAAGGACCACCAAGAGTTAAATCAAAAATCTAACTCTTGGTGGTCCTTTTATTCCCGCAAAGTTGACTACGAACTTTCTATTTATATATCTTTAGGTACATAAAAACTACGATTGTCCATCCCAAAAATACGATCTGTGTATTTACCTGGCTCTGTTTGTCGTATAGAAGTCAGCATCATTTGCATTGAAGCATCGATGTTATCAATTTGATGTAGAACTTCTGCCTCCATTATCCGAGGTCTTACTGGCGATCCATATTCTAGTAACCCATGATGAGCCAACACCATATGTCGCAAAACTAAAACATCTTCATCGGCCTCATTGATTTTCAATGCCACACAAGCCTTTGTAATTTCCTCGTCCACTAATACCAAATGGCCTACAAGGTTACCAGCCAACGTATATTCTGTACTCATTGGCCCTGATAGTTCAATAACCTTTCCAAGATCATGCAAAATGATTCCTGCATATAATAGTGCTCGATTCAATTCCGGATACTCATCTGCAATGGATTTGCCTAAGTGAAGCATGGTCAGTGTATGATAAGCTAGCCCACTAGCGAATGCATGGTGGTTTCGTTTAGCTGCCGGAAACTCAAAAAATTGTTTTTGGTACTTGTTGAGTAAATGACGAACAATTCGATTCCAGTGCGCATTTGTGATTTCAAACAATAATTGATTGATTTCTTCTTCCATTGCTTCTTTTTTCATTGGTGCTCGTTCCATATAAAGACTTGGCTCGCTTGGTTCATCGATTTTCGTTAAACGCATGCGTAAAATTTTCACCTGAGGGTTTCCTTGATAAACTTCTCTTTTGCCATTAAGGAACACCACTGTCCCAGCAGTAAATTTCTTTATTTCATCTTCGGAGGCATCCCAATATTTTCCGTCAATTGTTCCCGATGTATCTTGAAAAGTAAATGCGATAAATTTTTTCCCGTTTTTTGCGATTCTAACATCAGCATTTTTTATTAGAACAAACAGTTCAAACTGTTCATCAATAACTAATTCACGAATTTTTTTCATTATTTGCTCCTTCTAGTATATTTACAGCTTGTTTTAGCTCTTGATAATAGCTTACCATTTCTTTGTCAGAAGAAAAACAAATTACCTGATACTTTTTCCCAAATTCGGCTAAAAGTTTTGCCAATTGGTACTTCCGCTGATGATCGTAATGCAACCAACCATCATCTATAATGATCGGACAAATGGAACGCTTAGCTTCTAATGATAGATAAGCAAATCGCATAGCCATGATCAGCTGATCTTTCGTGCCCGTTGATAGCTCATAAATTGGATACTCCGTACTACCATCTGTTAATGTCAATGTGTCATTTTGTAATAAAATTTCGTGATAATGTTCTTTAGTCAATATCCCTAAATAATCACCTGCAATTTTTAATAGCTGAGGAAGTTGCCGTTCACTCATTTCGGTTGAAAGATCACCTAAAAATGTCGCTGCAATCGCTAAGCCGCCCCACTCTTCGAATAACTGTTCCAATTGTGATTTTACTAAACTAGCTTCTTGGTATAACTCGTCTAGCGTCCCATCTCTTTGAAGTTCCTCTACTTGTATTTTCAAGCGTTGGCGTTTTTCGATGATTTCTTTTTCCTCTAATTGATAGCGGTACTGTTCTTGCTGATACGTATGCAATTCTTGGCTCAATTGTTCTCTTGTCTTGCTCTTTGGGAAAAGCGACGTTAGCATTTCCGTTAATTCAGTCAATCGCTTAAGATGAGTTTTTGTTTGTTTTGCCTTTTGCAGATACACAGGTACTTCTGATGGATACATAAGTCCAGCTTTTTGTAATTGTCCGTTATACTCAGCCAACAATGTTTTCTGTTTCTTTTTTAGCTGATTGATTTCTTGCTTCAATAATGTATTTTGCTGATAACTTCTCGCAAATTTCAACTGTTCCATCGCTTCGACAAACTGAGCAAGTAATCCCATTTTTTCAGTCAACTGCCGATCATGTATTGGTAGCCATTCCTTCACGATCTCCAATTTGCTTTCGACTAGCAATAGCTTTTGTTTGATTTCCTTTACACGTACCTGTTTTTGTTCAAATAGCTCCAGTAACCTTTGGTAATCGGATACTTCCTGCCCATAAGTTCTCATCGCTTCAAATGTATTCATCTGTGCCAAGTGATTCCTAGAAGAAAACTCTCCTATTTTTTTTTCGAATACTTGCTGTTCAGTGAAGCATTTTTTATTCTTCTGGTTAAGTTCTTCTATTTGAGCAAGTACACTGTCTAATTGCCCCAGTTTTTCTTGCCACATTCCTTTAACTTCAGCTAGATTGCTCTTTTGTTCTGTTTCTCTTTGCTTGTACAAATAATAAGCCACGTTCCCTACTACAAATAAGAACGGCACGAGCTTCCAAGGCATGGGAATAAAAAACGCAATCACTATAATTATCGCTGAAATGACAATTAACTTTAGGTTCATCTTCGGCTGACTACTTACCGGTTGGCTATTTATCAATTCTGGATGCTCTTCTTCTATTTTATTTATTTCCGTTTCAAGTGCTAGTTGCTGTTCTTCTACGATCTCAGAGCGGATAGACAATTGATTCATTTTTTCACTTAATGATCGGTGCTCCGTTAACAGTTGCTGCCATTCTTCAGTATAAAAGAATTCTTTTGGTGCTTGCTGCCTCAACCAGTGCCAACGTTGCTCTAAAATTTTCAGTTCAGATTCTGTCTCTCTTTCTTCTATTTGAAGTCTTTCCCACTCTTTGAGAGATTGTTCCACTTGATTTTGTTGCTTTAGTATTTCTTTTAATGTTTCTTCATTTTCTAAATAAAAATAATAGCGAGCAGATTGTTGATCCATGCCACTATGTTTTTCGAGAGTCGTTTCTAATTCATCTAGGCGCTCCGTCATCTGTTGATACCGTTTAGAAAAATCCTCGAGGTCTATTAATAATTTTTCTTCTGGAACTTCTGATAATGACTTGCTTTTTAAAGTTTGCCATTCTTCATATAAAGGATAATTAAGTTCTTGCTGTTTGATCTGACTGATTTTTTCATTTATTTTTTGAAGTTTTTCTTGTAATACTGTTTGTTCTTGACTATAACTTTGTTCTTGTTGCACTAACTGACTGAAATAAGCTTCTTGATTTTGTTTTTGTTGAACTTTTTCTTGCAACAACTTCCATTCATTCAATTTCTGGTTAATGAGCAATTTTTGCCCCTTTTTTTTAAATAGCTGCTGGGCTTCTTGAAAATAATCCTGTCTTTTTTGGAAAACTTGTGAGCTACCAGTAATACCTAAAGAAATCAAAGCATCATGTAATTCCTTTTCTCTCAAGTATTCCAGCTCGGTCAGCTGTTCTTGTTGGAAAGTAAAAACCTGTTGAAAGAGTTCCTTTGTTAAAGGCGTGATCAATTTTTCTAATAATTCATCACTGCCTACCTGCTCATTAAAACGTACCTTAGCTTTGCCTCGATTTTGTTGCTTGTAGCGTTCAACCATGATCTCTCCATAAACAGGATGTTCAAGCCAAAGCTTTCCTCCATAAGCGGATCCATCTTTAGGTGTGTAATCCTTTTTCTTCTTTCCCTTTGAAGGAAAGCCAAATAAGATGGCTTGAATAAATTGGTAGATTGTTGATTTACCAGCCTCATTCTCCCCATAAATCAACTGATTACCAGAAGTAAAGTCAAAGCTTTTTTGTCGCCACTTGCCAAAAGCAGCAATTTCTATTCTTAAGATTCTCATTCTTTATCCTCCTCGAACACAAAATCTCGAACGAGTAATTCTTTTGCTCTATTTAATGTTTGCTCCTGATAGTTTGGTATATCATGGATTAATCGAAGAGCTTCTGAATGACTGTACATTTCATTTAAGATTTGTTGAAAAATCTCAGGTGAATGATATGTCTCAAATAGTTGTTCCAATAAATCTTCTGACACCGATAAAGAAACTCGATTCGGCGATTCTTCATTCACAATAGTAATACGCCATACATAGATATTTATCAGATTAGCAGACAATTTATCTGTTAAGTAGTCCAATAGTTCTCCTGATTGGATTCTTTCGATGACTTCATGGCTCAAATGAGTGTAATCAACCACTTTGATATCTAGCAAAGACAGTTTTGTGGAAGTTGTTTCAAGTTGCGTTTTGAAGATACTCAAAATGTCTTGGGTAGTTTTCGCCAATTTCAAAGAGATCGTTTTCTCTTCCCAATAAACTTCTGCCACTTCGAGCGTTTCGATTTGACTTCTCCCTTGGTCTAATCCCACAAGTAAAATTGAGCGCGCACTCGTTTCTTTTTGTGTATGTCCTTGAGGTGCTCCAGGATAATTGATCGTTCCATGCTCATTTAAGTCCATAGGCACATGGATATGTCCCAATGCCCAATAGTCATAGCCTTTATCCTGCATTTGTGAAACATGAAAAGGAGCATAATTTCCTTTTTCATTTGCTCCTATTTCCCCATGATACATCCCTATATGATAGTCTACTGAATCCCTCAATGGAAAATCCACTACTTTATTCTGATGGATCCACTGATGAAGATAGCTGAATCCGCTGATTGCTATTTCTTCTTTTGATTTACTGATCAACTTTTTAGTTTCAACACTCTCTGAAGTAAAGAGATGCACGTTGTCAGGGAATTTAAACCAATACCTTTCCTGTTGGTAATAATCGTGATTCCCAAATATCATATATACATCAATATTACTTTGGTTCAAGCGTTCCATTTGGTCAACGAAATGTTTTTGGATTTTCAATGAAGGACGAGGTTGATGAAAGCTATCTCCAGCCAATAAAACAAAATCAACCGCATGTTTTATTGCTTCATCCACAATGTTTGATAAAACATTTAAATTAGCTATTAATAACCTTTCCTGTACTCGCTTATCCAAATTTACTAATCCCTCAAATGAACGGTCCATATGTAAATCAGCTGCGTGAATGAATTGAATCATCGAAAATCCTCCTTTTTGATCAAAGTAAGCTCCTCTAGAGCATTTTTCATTTTTTCTATTTAATAAAACTAGTGATATTTCGAGCTATATATCCTATTTATCATACCATTTTCCTTTATTTTTTTCATCTAAAACCGAAAATTTGTTCCCATCGTTTTTTTCTCTAATCAAAAAAACGTACAAAAAAGCAGATGAACAAAGTTCATCTGCTTTTACCATTTGCGTGGCGACGTCCTACTCTCACAAGGGGCAACCCCTCACTACGATCGGCGCTAAGAAGCTTAACTTCTGTGTTCGG
>NZ_QPTY01000039.1:0-31659 GCF_005236045.1 Enterococcus sp. VV15 | reverse complement strand
TATCAAATGAACGTCTTGGCATAATCTAGATCCTCTCTTTCCCTTAATTTATTGTCTAGTTTATTATACCAAGTCCAGTCTCCATTTTTTACGAAAATAGTATCGAGCAGTTCGTAAAAAAAAGAACGGGTTCCTGAAAATTCGAGTATAAAGAATCGCTACGAACTCCAACTAAAAGATGATCGCGCTTATTACGCAATCCAAGATTTATTAACACACAGAGATTATGAACGAACCATTTTCAATATCATCAACACCTACATGACCTTCCTTAAGTCTAAAAAAATTCTTATTTTTAAGCAATCAAAAATCCACTAACATCTATGATCTATCATTGATGTTAGTGGGATAAATGTTAATTACACTTTTGATGGTAGTTTAAAAACTAATCTCCGCCAGCAGCGATTTTTGCTCTGTTATAAATCGGGTCTTTTGATTTCAAATCATCCAAATTGGCAATATCTTCACCTTTTGAATGGAATTTATCTGTGATTCCTAACGCTTGAAAGACCGCTTGCTTATATGCAATTTCCGCGTTCCATTCAACAGTATCTAAGATAGATAGGGCTTTATGAATCGCCATCATTCCTGTATCACCTGTCGCATTAATCAGAACACCATGGCTATCCAAAAGTAACATATGTGGTACAGGTAAATTATTTTCTCTGATATACATACTTGTAATCTCAGCAAGATCTTCTGAACAGTTCGGTGCAAAATTCATCACAGGAACAGGTCCAACCTTTTGCGTTGCTTCGGTAAGATTAGGCATTGGTAAACCGCTCGTCGCCCAAAACATTGCATTAGGCGCATGAGAATGTAACACTGCTTTAATTTTTGGATTCGTATTATAAACGGCTTGGTGCATATTGATTTCACGAGTTAAACTTCCTACACCACTAACTACTTCTCTCGTTTCAGGATCAACTACTAAAATTTGAGCAGCCGATAAATCACCTAGATATGCTTCTGACATCATAGTTGGTGTCATAATTATGAAATCTTTACCGTCATCATCTGTTGCTAGGAACGAAAAGTTTCCTCCAGCAACATTTGTATTCTTTCTAGCAAAAATCAATTTAACGATTTTCGCTAGGTCTTCTCTTTCTCTTTCAAATAGCATACGTCCGTCTGACATGTATAATTCCTCCATTATTTTTTTCTAAATAGATTTCCTGAATTGAGTGCCTCTTTAGCCGCTTCTCGAACAACCATCGACTCTTCAATTTTCTTTTTGCGTTTTTCGTCGTATTCCTTAAATAGAACTGGATTTCCATATTTGTAAATGTAAATCGCTAGCAAGATCACAACTAGATTTAAAATCATTTGATTTGTTGCCATTGCAGTAAGGAAAAGAATTACTGCTAAGAATAGTAACAAATACCATTTCAAATTGCCTTTTTCACTTTGCTTCACAATTTTCTCTCCTTACTAAATAGCTTTCTATTCTACAATTGCACTTACGTTTAATTTATCTTCTTTTTTCTTTTCTTCATATCGTTTGCTTGGTACTTCTACTTTGTTCATATATTTATACAATAAAACAAACAACCCAATAAAGATGACTACTCCAGCAATTGCCAACGGGTTCTTATTGAACGCTTCCGCAAAGAAAATCCGAAACTCAGGACCTTCGATAGAAGACCAAGTGATTGATTGACCTGCCTTGAAGCCTTCAACTGCGCCGGTAGATTCAGCTAATCCCGATAAAATCGGTGCTAAATAGGTAGCTGCATATAGATAGATTGGTAAAGAGACAACTCCTAAAACTAACATTCTTGCTAAGTTACCACCTGTTAACAATAATCCTCCAACAGCGATAGCATAATTGATAATACCAGCCATAGGTAAAACTTCATTTCCTGGAAGGAAAACCGCATATGCAATGAACACAGGAACTAACAAAATTGCCGTTACCCAAATTTCAGAACGTCCTGCCAAAATTGGCCAATCTAATCCAATATATACTTCCCGATCCTTAAAGCGACGCTTCATAAACTCTGACATTGCATCCGCTAAAGGAGACAACGATTGCATAAACATTTTAGAAATCATTGGGAACAACGCCATTGCAGTCGCTACCTGAATTGCTAAGTTCAGTGACCCAGAAACACCATAAGCTGCTGCCAGACCTAATCCCAAACCAATAATGAATCCCATAACAGAGTTTTCAGAGAAAATTCCTAATTTTGACTTAAGCGCATTCGCATCTGAACGTTTATTAAAGAAAGGAATCTTATCCATTAACATATTGAAAGGAAGTAACAATACTGCCGAAGATGTCATAAAGTGTGTGACTGTTACTAACGGAATCCCTGTTAAATCTTGAATATGCCGTTGGAACATGTCACCTAATTTCAGCTCCAAAATAACTTGGACAATTGCAGTGATAAACCCAGCGATTAAACTTCCTGAAACATAATAGATAAGATATGCTGTCAACGCTTTACCCCAAACATTCCACATATCTACATTCAACGTTTTCGTCCAATTCAAGATCAGCAACAAGAAATTGACTCCGATTGTTACTGCAAAGAACACGAAAGCATATGACCACGACCAAGTAATACCTGCTGCACCTGTCCAACCTAAATCTAGTGCTGGTAAGCTGATTCCTGTATTTTTTGCAAGAGCCTCAGATGCAGGACTTACTGCGTTTGACATGAAGGCAATAACCATTGACATACCAGAGAACGCGATCCCCAGAGTAATTGCAGACATAAAAGCTTTTTTCAGTTTCATTCCTGCCAGTAAACCCAACACAAGAATAATCAACGGTACGAAAATGGCTGATCCTAAACCTAAAATATAATTAATGATGTCCTGAAATATTTGCATACTATTCTCACCCCCCACTTTTCTATTTTTATTTAACTAAAGACAAAATTTCGTTGTAAATCTCAGCATCACCCATACCTGTTAAAAATGGGATTCCTGGAAAAACTTTGACACCCAACTCTTCCGCTTTTGCTAAAACATCTTCATCTGGTTGTGCAATATAAACATAAATACCGGCAGAAGGAAGTTCATTTTGAATTGATTTGTAATCCACCGCTTCAACTGAAAAATCCACGCCATCATCTTCAAATTTACCTGCAATTTTACTTGCGATTGTCTGACTCGTTGCTACGCCGCTGCCACATGCTACGATTAGTTTTCTTTTCATTTCTATTTCCTCCTATTAAATGTTTTCTACAAATAGTTGATAAACTGATTCTGGACAATCTGCATTTTGATAAGCGCCAACAAATGTCTCATCCATAAATAAATTCATAAATGCCTGCAACAATCCAACTTGATTCTTACCATCACTAATTCCTAAGAAAAATAAGTCTCTAACTTTCATTTCTTGACTATCACCCATTTGCCGACAACTTACATCATTTTTCAAGCGACACACGTAAACGAATGGCTTCTCTACATACTCTGGATCAGAATGTGGTAATCCAATATTAAGATGTTGAGTAATCAATCCTGTTGGAAATTTTTTTTCCCGATTGGTTATCCCTTGAATATAACCGTCATTCACCATTCCATTTTCCAACAGTTTCCCTACAATTATTTTAAATGCTTCTTCTTCCGATGTTGCTTCTACTTCCAAATCAATCAGATTTGGATCAAACATTTCCTTATATTCCATTATGAACCTCCTTTTGTGATAATTTGAAACAAATTGTTATTCTTGGTGAAATATAATGTTTTACTTTGTTTTTGATTACATCGTAATATGAAAAGTTTTGTTTGTCAACGCTTTCTCTAAACAAAGTTAAACATTTATTTTACACTTATCTCTTGTAAAACTCGATAACAGCCTTTATAATGAGTTAGAACATACATGTTGAACAAACATTAACATATTAAAACAAACCAAGGAGGGAATTATTCTATGTTGAAACAAGAACGACAACAGAAACTCTTAGACTTGATCCAACTGCATACTTATCTTTCTATAGCTGAAATCGCTTCCCGTTTGGAAGTTTCTGAAATGACTATTCGTCGAGATATAACAGAACTAGCTAAACAAAGAAAATTGACTAAACTTTACGGCGGTGCACAGAAATTAGATATTCTTGAGAAAGAATTGTCTACAGATGAAAAGATCGAAACAAACGTCTCTCAGAAAAAATATATAGGAAAGATCATCAATAGCTTGATTCGTGATAATGCGATCATTTTTTTGGGTGCTGGAACTACAATATTTTATGCTTTACCGGAAATCCAACGAAAAAATCTATTTGTCATTACGAACAGCTTAATTGCATTCACCTATCTAAAGGAAAATACTAACTACCGCATTCTATTAACAGGCGGTGAGTTCTCACATACAACCGAAGAGTTTGTTGGTGAAGTGGCAGTACGATCTTTTGATAATCTAAATATTGATATTGCTTTTGCAGCTACTAATGGTATTTTCGATGACAATGTCACTACTGCTCAATTTGATGAAGGTGCTGTCCAGAATGCTGCTTTTGCCAAAGCAAAAGAAACTTGCATTGTTGCTGATAGTTCAAAACTTGGTCTGTCCGATGTCTACACATTCACTCGACTAAGTGAACATGATTATTTGATAACAGACAATGAAATTTCCGATGAACTGGTTGAACATTATAGTAAATACACAACGATACTTAGGGAGGAGTTCTAATGATTGTCACGATAACTATGAATCCATCGATGGATTTTACTTACTTTATTGACCATTTCCAGGTTGGAGGTATGAATCGCTTCAAAACACCTACAAAATCAGTTGGTGGAAAAGGTGTGAATGCAGGTCGTACAGCCGCAATGTCAGGTTCAAAGGTTTTATTGACAGGTTTCTTAGGAGGTGATTTTGGATCTTTAGTAAATAAGTATCTAAATCAGGAGAATCTGTTTGAGTTGGATATGTTACCTGCAAATGGGGAGACCCGGAATGCAATAACCGTGATGCACGATAATCATACTCATACAGAAATTGTTGAGAACGGTCCTAAAATTTCTGATCAAGAAGCCTTTCAATTATTAGAGAAAGTTGCGAAAAAGAGTAAACAAGAACCAGTAAATCTTATTTGTATTTCTGGTTCAATCAATTCTGATAATCAACAAGTTTATTTAGAAATGCTAGCTTATATAAGAGAAAATATTGATCAAAACATTCCAGTCTTCATGGATGTCTCAGGGGCTCAATTAGAGGCTTTATTAAGAAGCAAGACTTACAAGCCTAACTTTATTAAACCCAATGTTCACGAGTTAAGTGAGATTCTTAATAAAGATATTTCCACAAAAGAACAAGCTCAAAAAGAATTGAATCATCCCTATTTCAACGGAATTGAATACATCATGATTTCATGTGGTAGCGAAGGCGCTCTATGTAAAATCAATAATGATTTCTATGATATCGAAATTCCAAAGATTGATATCACCAATACAACCGGATCTGGCGACGCATCTGTCGGTGGTTTTGCACATGCTATCGAACAAAATTTTAAATTGGAAGACGCTTTAAAATATTCAATGGCTTGTGGAATGTCCAACGCTCAGCACGGTGAAGTCGGAGTTATTGATGTACAAGATGTCAACAGATTCATCCAGTCAATAAAGGTTCAAAAACTCTAACATTCTCTAACTAGAAACAGAAATTGTGGGTCCTGCTCTGTAGAGCTTTGACTCATAATTTCTAAAATGCCAAACAGCATACACTTTTACGTAATCGGTTACGTAAAAGCGAAAAAACCATAAAAAGTAGATAGATGAACTTATCTACTTCTTTTTGTTGACTCGCGTACTACTATTTCTGGTGTTACTTCATATTTTTGAGGTTTTTTCCCATTTTTGCTAACTTTTTCAAGTTCATCAATAATCAAATCACCAGACCTGCGCTTAAATTGATTTATTGTACTCAAACGCGGAACCGAATGTTTACCAAAAACAATATTATCATAGCCAATTACTTTTAAATCGTTAGGGATAATTATCCCTAAATCCACACAAGCTCTGATGGCTCCTAGTGCCATTGCATCATTTGAACTCACTATTCCATCAATGTTTTTTTCTTGAGACAGGTAATCATAGCTGGCTTGATACCCACTATCAATGTTAAATTCACCGAATAATTTAATAACATGGTTAGCATCAGACTCGCTAATTGCCTTCAAATACCCTTGATACCTATCTTGAGAACTTTTTTCTGATTCTGGACCAGATAAAAAAGCCAAATTTTTACATTCACTATATTCAATTAAATGCTTAGTGGCAATGTATCCGCCATTAACATGGTCCACTGCCAAAGCAGAATAAGGATGAGAAAATTGTGTCCTATCGATTGTAATAGTTGCTATTCCTTTGTTTTCAAGCTTCTCCAAATCATCTTCCGTAACGTAAAGTGAATTTATGATCGCACCCATAACATAGTTATCAGCCATAGCCTCCAAATAGTATTCAACTTTCTCTCGATTGTCTTCACTATTACACAAATATATCTGGTAACCTTTTTTATTCGCGGATATTTGAATCGCTTTCACTAATTCGCTAAAAAAAGGGTTGTCTAGATTCGGAATCAATAAAGCAATAAGGTTAGATTTTCTTTTTGAAAGACTCTTAGCTACGCTGCTGGGTCTGAAATTTAGTTCTTCTACGATTTGCATTACTTTCTTAATTGTTTCGGGACTGGCCTCACCTTTCCCGTTAATGATCCTGGAAACTGTTGCTGTTGATACTCCAGCTAACTTAGCAACATCTTTTATGACTGCCATAAATTCTTCATACCCCTTTTAACGTAATCGGTTACGCACTCAATATACAAGCTATTCTGACGCTTGTCAATAGAGCTCCAAATATCCCTTTATACTTTAGAAATTGATTATATCCAATTTTTTCAATCTCTAATCATAACTCCCGGAACAATAATATAAAAATGATTCAATAATTAAAACTTTCATTAAGACACACCGTTTTGTTTCAAAATCACTGCTCCGAAGCTTATTTATATATGAGGACCAAACTCGATCTTTGATAATTAAATAATCATTTTCGAACAACAATACAAGTTGACCAAGCTATTGGACAGATACGCCACGAAGCCTCCGCTGAGCGAACAGATATCTTATCCTTCTCATGATTTAGAAATTCATGTCACCATGACATTAACTTACTATAATGATACTCACACTCAAAATGTGTCTCGCTGCTAACTACAGGGAGAGGTTGAAATCCAGTGTGCCGATTCTTAGGCAGTTCAAAAATGAAAATAAAGTCTAAAATCGAAAGGGGCATCAAATAGAGGATCCCCAATTTTTTCTTTTGTTGGATTCACAACAATGACAGTCACATCATCAGTGGCTCCAGTTGTATTCGCATTTTGCGTTGATTTCGTGTTCAATAAAGCCGTGTCGATAAAATCGAGATAAAAGCCTTTTGCATTGCTAGACACGTGCAGTGCATCTTCCAACGTTGAATTCGAAATTGTTACTTTTGCTAAAGACTTATTTGAATACGTATAATAATCCTTTTTGAATGTTGATTTATCAATAGTTAATGACGTTAAATTTTTATTGCCGTAAACTGTAAACAATCCGTCAAAGGTTGATCCTGTAACATTAATTGCTGCCAAGTTATTCCCACTTAAAATATCCACAGTTCCAGATGCCTTAATATCTGCTAACGTTAAAGTTTGTAACTGATTGCTTAATAAAGTAGTAACACCTTTTAAAGAAATATTTTTTATTGTTAATTCTTTAACATTTTTTAGTGCTGCCAAATTTAAAAGTAAATTTACCCGACGCTGTAGCGTCAATTTTTACTTCCGCTCCATTAGGCACATCTAACGTTTTGGCTCCTGACCCATCATTATAAGTAATACTCCCAAAAGTTTCCGCCGCGTATGCAACGACATCAGCCTCCATAGCCAATAAAGAATTCGGTACAACTACCGAGATTGTTGAAGTAATCAGTAAAGCTCCCACGACACTGCACTTAACAATCCAGTTTTTCTTTACTTTACACATCTGATATTTCTTGACTGGATCAATGTGCGCTAATTTTTTTTCTCTGCATTCATTTTTAAAGTATTTTTCATTTTCTCCCTCTTTCTCCTTTACCAACAATGTTATCTAGACACCCAATAAAAAGTATTTTTATTGTCAAATAGTAAATTTCTTTCACCATAGTATTACAGGTTGAAGGTAAATTAGTTTCATGTTGAAGTGTCATAGAATAAATATGTGAAATTAATGTGCATTAAATAAGTGTTTTTAAAAAGAAAGATATTTTAAAATAACGAAATTAGGAAAAGAATTTATCAATCATATGCTTAATTGTCTCGCATTCAAAGTTTTTTAATTCGCCATCTAAAAAATATATAACATAGTGTCAGAATTTAATAATTTTATTTTTAAAAATCCTAATGAAATGATGAATGACAATAATCAAAGATTGTATGATATTCTTAATCGTTTACATGAAATTTCTAGAGCTAATATTATTATCTATAATATGTTAAATTGCCCACCTTCAAATTCTTTTTTTGTTAGTAATTTAGCTAAAAAGAACTATAGTTCATTAATTAATGATGCTATTTATCGTATTTGTTCTGTAAATGATAAGTTAGCTAGGTTTTTAAAAAGTCAGTATAAATTAAGTGCAAGTGATGATTATATTTATTTTGATGATTTAAAAAATGTGATTTCTAGTAATAATAATCAAGAAATCATCATGAAGAAAAAGGAACTATTTACTAACATAGATAGTTTTTTAGCTTCAGACGAATATATTTTTTTGACCGATAATCGTAATCACCTTTTCCATGTTAGAACAGACCAGAACAACTTGTCTATTGCTGAAGCAGAACATTTTAATCATATCAGGCTCACTAATATTTACGGGTATTTGCATTACATTGATAATATAATTACTTCAATTTAGAATATAAAATTCGATATAAGTCCTACCTATTAGATGATCAGGAAATATCATTAGCTGCTGTGAAAAATATCGGATTTGGTTATTAAATAATAGCATCTCTTCGCAAAATTGCTACTCTTCATTTTTTGGAGAAAAAATATCCAGAAGAGTTAGAACAATCCACAAAATTGACTTTTATTTTGCATGTACTTTTCATTGATCTGATTGTATCCTATTTAATGGAAAATCGACACATCATAGTTGTTCATCCAATAGATCAACATTTTTCAGCTCATGAACTATTTATTTTCACCAACACAAAATATTATAGAACCATAAATAGAACAGAAAGAGGTTTTCTTCTTTCTGTTCTGTCCAAATTATTCTAAGACTTCTTTTTATCAACATCATTTGACAAAGAGCCAAGACTATTTAATTTTTACCAATCATTACAATAACAATAATTTTAAAATTTAAATAACAATTTTATTTATTCCTTAATTTTTTTACCAAGTAAATAATAGACAACACAAGAACAATGAATACTAATAATATAAAAACAAACTTCGCAACTAAGAATATTTTTAAAAATAGATTTCCCATAAAGTCACCTCCTAAATTAAAAAACTTTAATTATATTTGAAAACGATTTCAACGACAAGTTTAAGTACTATACTGTTATTGCGTAAAGTAACATACTTTTTATGTACATAATAACATATTAAACAAGAGGTAAAACTATGATTTTAAAAAAAATTGCAAGGATAAGTTTAGCAGCGGTAACAATTTTATCGGTAACTACAGGCGCAACAAGAGTATTAGCAGTCGAAAATATTAACAATTTAGATGTTTTAGAAACTAATATCCAAAAATCGCAAAACTCTTTAAATTTTGGAAAAAATACAACAAGAATTAGTACGTATGTATTTGAAACTATGAAATCAGATACGGCCAAAGAAGTAGGTGACTTAGAAAGTATACGAGTAGATTTTACCGATGCAACTTTTTATGACAAAAACGGTAACGAAGTGAACAAAGACAAGGTTGTTGAAAACATTAATAAAGAGATTGAAGAATCCAAAAATCCTATCCAGACTTTCTCTACATGGAGAGAAGGCGGAAGCTGGACTAGCGGTTCTGGATATTCAAGTTGTAAAGGTACAGCGATTCATGGACTATACGGTGGTTTTGAACTCGTTTTCAAAGCTGATTATACTAGTGTACAAGGAAATTACGATCAAATTGATAGAATCTACAGCATAAACTGGGCTGGTGTTGGTAACTTTTCTCTAATTTCTCAAGGTATATTCAGAGCTAAGGAGCAATCAGGATACTCTGCATACGGTGGTGCTAAAGGGTCTTGGAATTTCAGTAATATATCTAAGTCATTATACTTATACTTCCGTGTTGGTAATGACACTGCTTGGATTGATAGCAATATGTAACATAATTTTCCAATCAAACCACCCTTCAAAAGGGTGGTTTGTACTAGGCTATAAGCCCTTAACACCGGTCAACACCTAAAGACGCTGACTTTCTCATTTCATGTTCAAGCCATATTGCCTTTGACACTTTTGCACACCTTTAAAAAGGTGTTTGTATTACTCTTTAACCCTTGAAAGGGTCTTCATACTCTCGGACACTCAATTTATCTAGCGCGATATCCTGTTTCTCTTGTTCTTGAATGTATTTTCTTATGGTCGCTTCATTCGATCCTACCGTGCTTACATAATACCCTTCTGCCCAAAAGTGTCGATTTCCAAACTTATATTTTAATTTGGCGTACTTATCAAAGATCATTCATGCACTTTTTCCTTTTAGATATCCCATGAAGCTAGAAACACTTATTACTTACTAACAAATGAACGTGGTCTGACATCATGTGCCCTTCCAATATTTCCACGCCCTTATACTTACATAATCGTTTAATGATCTCTTGAATACTTGCTCGATATTGATTATAAATGATTTTTCTTCTATACTTTGGTGTGAATACAATGTGGTATTTACATAGCCACTTTGTATGGTAAACTATTCGCTTTGTTAGCCATTCTTACCCTTCAAACCGTTAAAACATGACCTGAACAATCATATTTTAACGATTTGAAGGGCTTTTTGGTAGAAACTTTTGTTTCCCACCCGCATAGCAGGTGGTTCTATATTTCACTCGCTTTGCGAGCTCAACTAGGTCTGAAGACAATATTCAAAAAAGTAGGACAAAAAATCAGAAAGAAACTGATTTTTGTCCCACACTCATTTCCCCTATCATTCCCTCATTTCTTTATTCCACGAAACCAGATTTTGCTTACCATTGGTGCCTATTCTCACTTGGAATGAATCTATTCCCTAACTATTTTCTTTACGAACGAA
The DNA here is from genome assembly GCF_005236045.1 of Enterococcus sp. VV15. Taxonomy (NCBI): domain Bacteria; kingdom Bacillati; phylum Bacillota; class Bacilli; order Lactobacillales; family Enterococcaceae; genus Enterococcus; species Enterococcus sp. VV15. The sequence continues at coordinate 20,412 of NZ_QPTY01000039.1, read as the reverse complement.
CTTATCTAACGCTGGATCCTCACACGCAAGCGATTACTACTTTCATAATACGCTACTTTTATATTTTACTCACTCCCTACTTCCTACATGTATCCCAGTCTTCAATTTCGTCTAAAAAGAAGCAAATTCTACTATTCTTTGATAAACTAAGCCAAATAAGTCTGACCTGTCTGTCCTCTTCTATTGGGGACACAATCTGCACCCCATTACTCAATAAATTCCGCTATAGTTAAGACAGAATCTAACTTGGCCAAGTGAGATCATAAAAATGGACAATAATCGTTTGAATCTAATCTACAAATTAAACCGTATCGTGAATGAAAATGAAATAGGGTCAGTGGAATATGAACTAGCAAAGTACTTTTGGGAAAATTTCAAATACGTCAAGCAGTGGAACATTTATCAAATCGCTGAAGAAAATCATGTTTCCCGAGCTTCAGTACGTCGTTTTGGAAAATTACTCGGTTATGAAAATTTCTCAGATATGAAAGCGCACGCACAAGAGTTTGATGATAGCGTACTTGAGTTTGAACAATTTTATGGCTACGATCACTTTCTAGATAAGCTAGTGATGAATATCACTTCTCTAATGGAGGAATTGAGCATTCGATTCAACACACAAGAAGTCAATCGTCTCGTTAAAATGATCAATGAAAGCCAGCAAGTTGTTATCGTTTGTTCCAGTAATATTGCCGGCGCAGTAAGTACTTTTCAACAGCGAATGATTATTTTCGGAAAACGGATCACTTTGATTACTTCGAAAGAAGAACTTGAGAGTAGTACTTTCTCAAAAGACCGATCATTGCTTATTCTTTTTTCGATTTCTGGATTATTCGTTTCGACACTCGCAGATGCGCTGACTAAGATAGAGGCAAAAAAAGTTTTATTCACGAATAATCGTAATCCGATATACAATAAATATTTTGATAAATTGTATCATCTAAGTGCACAACACCACGAAGCAGAGATCAATGATCTACTCTATTACACCTACGGCATTCAGTTTGTGCTTGATTTATTGTTCAACGGTTACTTATTGAAGTATAAGAAAGAAGGAAACTAGTATGCATTACAAAGAACAACCAACATTCCCTAAAGACTTTTTATGGGGCGCTTCAAGTGCAGCCTGGCAAGTAGAGGGTGCCATGGCAGAGCTCAGGCAATCATTGATTTGAATAGTCAAACAAAAAAAACATTTACGGATAATTCAATTGCTGCAGATCACTACCATCACTACAAAGAAGATGTGGCTTTGATGAAAGAATGTTGATTCACCTCCTATCGTTTCTCAATTGCTTGGCCCAGAATCTATCCTGATAATTCTGGCGTTCCTAATCAACTAGGAATCGATTTTTACAACAATCTAATCAATGAACTAATTGAAAATGGTATCACACCGATCGTCACACTGTATCACTACGATATGCCTGTTTGGGTAGATGAAGAGTTCAATGGCTGGTATGGTCGAGGAATCATTGATGCATTCGATCAATATGTTCGTACATGTTTCAATGAATTTGGTGATCGCGTGAAATATTGGTTAGCAATCAATGAACAGAATATGCAGATCGTCTATGGTGACTGGTTAGGTGTTTGTAAATATCCTGACACTTGGTTCGAAGACAAATGGAAAGTCAATCATATTATGAATCTTTGCCATGCAAAAACGGTGATTGCTTGCCACGAACTTGTTGAAGATGAGCAAAACATCGCTATTGCAAGCTATGATCAAGAAAATAACATTGACATTTGGATATTGAATTTAACGACTTTCAACGAAAAAAAAGAACGTACCGTTCATTCTACTTTATGGCGCAATAATGAACATCTCTATGATTTCCAAGTGAGGAAATAAGTCTACATAAAATGTGGGAGCAAAAGCAACTCCTTCTTAAATAAGCCGAAATTCACAAAAATTTAAAAAGCAAATTTCGCTGATTTCTTCTTATTTCTCGTAGTTAAACACTTCTGTCCCAGCCTCTTTTCTCTCCAATTTCTCAAACCTAAACGACTTTTTTCTCGACCTCTTTTATTTTTAATTAGAATGAGGTTTTCGATCGTCATTTGTCATTTCATGTTTAAGTTGATCTTGCCATCGTTCAATTGTAATTAATTGATCAAATTTATCTTTGTTTTCATGAAAAGGATGATGACTGACAATGATCACTGTTAGGTTTGGGTCACTTAGTAATAGTTTTTCGATGATTAAAGCATTCAACCGATCTAATGAAGAAGTGCCTTCGTCCATTAAAATGAAGTTTTTTTCTTGAATAAACGCCCTTACCAAGCTTATTCTCTTACTTACCTTCATTCTTTCAGGCTATTTTTCACAACGGCTAAGTAGTGGCGTAAACCGACATTCATTACCCATGCCACTCCTAGTCCTATGAAACTTCCTAGCAAAATACCCAAGAAACGATATTCGATCAAAGAAAATAAATACGCATTTCTCATGAGAGTCGAGAGCATCAATGCCATCGGATTTAGAAAAATGTTTGCGACTGCATAGTTTCTTGCTACTAAAAATTGAGAGATCCCATAAAGGAAGGTGACTAAAAAAATCGTTTCTAGTTGCGTAAAAGGGATCAACAACAAAATTGCTGAAACGATCAACCCTAACATCGACCCAATCAGATATTGGACTTGTCAATGTTTCATCGCATCTAAGTTTTCTGCTAGTAGGATCGATGCACAAGAAAGTGTTAGCCAGTAAGGATTGTGCAGATTCAATCCATGGCTAACGTAGACGGAAAGAAAAAGAGCCGCACTATAAAAAACAGAATCAATGATAACTAGTGGATCTTTTTGGAAACGTTCTTTTAATGTTGTTGTATCGATTACTTGTTCTGGACGTGTGTCTAATACTTTCGTGATGATGGCTGCAATCAAAGAAAATACAACGCCCATAAAGAAGAACAGCGAAATTTGAGGAAGTTGCGCAATTGGCAAAGTCATACTCGTTCCCATTGCAGACAACATCGCAAAAAATAATCCGCCCGGTTTGGAAATATGAAACAACCGTAAAATAAAACGGCTGGAAAAAGCAACCGTAGCGACGACAAATGGTTCAAGCCACAGTATATAAGTGGATAACACACCTAGCATGAACGCAATGAGTAACCCACACCCAATAAGCAACATTCGTTTGAGCAAATACTTCATCGGTATGTTTTGATAATAGAAAAATGTAAAAATCCCTAGTGAAGAAAAGCTAGAAATCAAAAAATTATGATTGATATATCCTAGCCATAACACCAAAAAAATAAGAATCATCAAATTCATGATCCTAAAAGGGTTGTCCTTTATTTTGTTAAATCGAAAATATGTTTTAAGCAATGAATCACTCCTCGTCTAAGATAACTAAAAAGAGGGGCTACCGCAAAACACACCATGAAGCTTTGAAAATCGGCTTTTATATTTGTAATCAGGTTAGCTTAATTCCGAAGAATCCTCTTTTTAATCTCGTTTTTATAGATAACTTTGAATCGTTCAACTACATAAGTACTATTTTTTGTTTCGCCTATTTCTAACAAACCAGTCTCCGAAATATTCCTTCTAAAACACACATTTCATAAGATTTTCAAACGTGAGTTTTTTTAAGTTTTTCTGTCTATACTTCGCTATGAATAGTGGTTTTATGTATCTGAAAACAGATGCTTTCTTTAGTATAACAGGAGTTTCTTTATTTTTTCTTAATATTGCTTGTTGCTTATCTTGTTACCGCTTAATTATTCATCGATTTTTGTATAGCTACAAACATAAAAAGAGCGTGGGACAAAAGTAAGAAACACTTTTGTCTCATTCATTAAAAACGAATAAACGGTGGGAGCAAAAGCAACTTCTTCTTAAATAAGCCGAAATTCACAAAAATTTGAAAAGCAATTTTCGTGAATTTATTCTTATTTCTCGTAGTTAAACGCTTCTGTCCCAGCCTCTTTTTCGTAGCACAAAATGGCTTCGATTTCGCAGTATATTATGCAAAAGAACGATAGATACAATTGAAAAATAAGTTTCGGATTGCCTGATTAAAAACCCTAAAAATACACAGTGTAGCTAGATTCTCAAAAAAGACAGGCAAGCACTCAGTTAAAATATCGTTGGCACCAGACCACCATCGATCCGTAGAGCTTCTCCAGAAAAAGAAGAGGCATAGGGGCTTGCAACAAAGGTGACAAAACGGCCAATTTCCTCTGGACGTATCAGACGTTGGATTTGTGACATTGGATTTGTGACAAAGGTCGATGGTTCTTCATAAAATCAGCTTCCCATTCTTCTTTTGGCAGATCAGATTGTGCGTACATTTCTTCCAGCATAGCTTCTACCCCTTCCGTTAACGTAGAACCTGGCATGATCGTGTTGACCGTAACATGCGTGGCTTTTGTTAATTTAGAGAGACTTTTAGCTAGTGATAGATTCATTGTTTTTGTCATGCTGTATTGAGGCATCTCCCCTGAAGGCATGATGGCTTCTTCACTTGCGATAAAAATGATTCGGCCAAAGTCTTTCTCTAGCATTTTAGGCAGATAATGTTTCGCTAATGCATTTCCAGACAAAACATTGGTTTGGAAAAATCGATTCCAAACAGCATCAGTGATTGCTTCATATTCCATTGGCTGAAATATCCCCATGTTATTGACTAATACATCTACTTCTGGAAATTGTTCCAATAATTGGTTTCGTGCAGTTTCGTCTGTTATATCAAATGGTGCTGCCTGAGGATTCGTCTGTGAAAATTCTTCTTTCAGTGCTGAAACGACTTTTGCGACATCTTCTGCTTTTCGTCCGTTGATGACTACATCGGCGCCTTCTCTTGCGAACTCTTTTGCAATTGCTTTTCCGATTCCTTTCGTCGAACCTGTGACAAGTACCAGTTTTTTACTTAAACCCATTTCCATGATCAATTACCCCTTTCTCAAAAATAGCTTGTGCAGTCTACTTGAAATCAAATGTGTCTGGATCTGGACCGACACGTAGGTGTTGGTCTAATTCATCGATCATTTGTATCTCTGCTTCTGTCAATTCAAAGTCAAATAATGCAGCATTGCTGATCAAACGTTCCGTTTTTACTGATTTCGTCAATACGATGATTTCGTGTTGGATATCCCAACGCAAGACGATCTGGGCGACTGAGCGATGATGATTCTCTGCGATTTCTTGTAAGACTGGTTCTTTTAAGATTTTTCCTTGCATCAATGGGGACCAGGCTTCAATCAAAATATCGTTTGCTGCACAAAAAGCTTGTAGTTCCTGTTGATTCAACCGAGGATGTAACTCTACTTGATTGACAACAGGTTTGACCGTGGTTTCTAAAAGTAATTTTTCTAAATGATGGATCTCAAAATTACTTACACCGATTGCTTTGATTTTTCCTTCTTCATATAAGTGTTCTAAGGCTTTATATACTTCGATATATTGGTCATCTGTTCCTGGCCAGTGGATCAAATATAAATCGATATAGGTCAATCCTAACTTATTTAGGCTATCTTCAAAAGCAATTAGTGTTTCTTCATAATCAAGACCAGCATTCCAAACTTTTGAAGTAATGAATAGATCTTCTCTACTCAAGCCTGTGGCAGCTAGTCCTTCTTTGATACCTTGACCTGTTCCTTCTTCATTTCCATAAACAGCAGCGGTATCAATCAAGCGATACCCAGCTTTGATGCCTTCAGAAACGATAGTAGCTGTTTGTTCATTAGGTATTTGAAAAACACCTAAACCTAGTCCAGGCATCTTCTTCCCATTATTCAATAAAACTGTATCTTGTAAATTTTTAATCATCACTGAATCTCCTCTCATGGACTGTGATTGACAATTATACAAGACAATCTACCTTTTTAGGAAGTACGCACTTTCAAGTACTATAGGCACTTTAAAGTAACTGTAGAAGAAGTATGAGATCAAGCAGCTTACTTTTGACTGATGTTCACAGCACCACGCACTTTTCTAAAATTCGAGTACATGCCTTTAATGTGTGTAACATAAAAAAAGAGAATATGGGGCAAATCTAAAAATCAGGTTTGCTACAGACTTTCGAATAACCGGCGTCCAAAATTCAGGTTTTTCGGAAATTTCAAAAAAAAAACGAGAATGGGACAAAAGTAAGAAACACTTTTGTCCCATTCTTTAAAAACGAAGAAACGGTGGAAGCAGAAGCCTTAGAAAACCGAAATTCACAAAAGTTTGAAAAGTAATTTTTCGTGAATCCCTTTATATTTCTCAGTGAATCACTACTGTTTAGGTCTTTTATGAAAGTTGATCGTCTATGCTATGTTTATGCCGAAAAATCGATCTTCACTTCTACTGTTTGAAGAGGTACATCGTAAAATGGATCTTCTCTGCGCCCTAGAAAATCTTTGGCTTGTTTTGGAAATAGAGCATACATCAAAACATCTTCTTCTGTTTTCACATATTCTGCAATTTCCTTACGAAATTCCGGTAGTTGTGGTGCGATTAAATCAGCTGGTCGAACAGTAACAATTGCTTCTTGACCGATGATGAGTTCTTTGATTTCCTCACTGATCGGTACTGGAGCTTTTCCGTAAAGCCCTCTGACGTAATCCTTGATTTCACTGGACACTAATTTATAGCGTTCACCAGAGATCACATTCATCAGTGCTTGTGTACCTACCATTTGAGAAAGTGGCGTAACAAGTGGCGGGTAACCCAAATCTGCTCGAACTTTTGGTACTTCTGCCAGAACATCTTCATATTTGTCTTGAAGTCCTTGTTCGGTCAATTGACTAAGCAAGTTCGAGAGCATACCACCTGGAACTTGGTAGATCAACGTTTTAGGCTCGATGTCCTTCACTTTGGGATTCAAGAGTCCTTCTTCTCTAAAACGGTCACGTACAGGATTGAAATGTTCAGCAATCTGCGCCACTTTGTCCATATCTAAACCAGTGTCAAAGCCCATTTCGGCTAACGTCATCGCTACCGATTCCGTAGCAGGCTGACTTGTTCCGCCAGCAAAAGAAGAAATGGCCGTATCGATGATATCAGCTCCTGCTTCAGCGACTTTCAGATACGTCATTTCAGCAATCCCACTGGTCGCATGCGTATGGACTTCTAAAGGTAGATCAATCGTTTCTTTGATACGGCTGACTAATTCAAAACCAGTGTGTGGCGTCAATACACCAGCCATATCTTTGATACAGATAGAATCCGCGCCTGTATCCGCCATTTCTTTCGCTAATTGGACAAAATAATCGACTGTATGGATCGGACTTGTCGTATAAGAAATAGCTGCTTGACAATGCCCACCTGCTTCTCTGGCTGTGACGATCGCAGTTTGTAGATTGCGGGTATCATTCAATGCATCAAATACTCGGATAATATCTATCCCATTTTGGATCGATTTTTCAACAAAATCGCGCACGACATCATCCGCATAATTTTTATACCCTAATAAATTTTGTCCTCGCAGCAACATCTGTAATTTTGTATTTTTCACTTCTTTACGAATCGTTCGTAATCGTTCCCAGGGATCTTCATTCAAAAATCTTAGGCAGGAATCAAAGGTCGCCCCTCCCCACATTTCTAGAGAATGGTACCCTGCCTGATCCATTGTTTTTAAGATAGGCAACATGTCACTTGTTGGCATGCGTGTCGCAATCAAGCTTTGTTGTCCATCACGTAAAACGGTTTCCATGAACTGGATTTTTTTCATAAAATCGTCTCCTTTCTTTGTCTACGATTGCTTGGATTGCGTACTGCATTTCTTTCACCGTATGCGTTCTTGAACGGCCGCATACTTTCGCTTCTTCTGTACAAAGCAAACATTTTCGCTTAGGATATCCCAATTTTTCACGGGTAAGAGGTTGAATATTTTCTGTAAATGCGAGTACGTCGATATCTGCCAATCGACCAAATGGATGTTCCTCTTCGATCACGACCATTTTTTGTTTCGCTTCTTTTTGCGTTACATTGAGTTTTAAATAATACTCTGAACCTGTCCATTCATGATGGAGTACTTTTGCGCCCATTTTTTCTTCTGAAAAAGCATGTTCGATTTCTTTCACCAAGACGAGAAAGACGTTCTGCCATTCATATGAATTTTTGATTGGCCCAGGAATATTCAAGGTCAAACAAACCAGACATTGATTTTTTTCTTGCCCTAATAACTTTTTCTGTCTTTCCGCTCTGTTGGATCGCGCAGTTAGCATTTGCTCTAAAGTAATCGTGCGCCCTTTAAATAATTCGTTAGACATTTTTGACCACATCGATGATCGTGCCATCACGGTATTCGATCAAAGCGACTACTTTTTCCCCATATTCTATTGACTCGGGCGTGCCAACGATTTGATAGGCTTTTTCTTTTAGTTCTTCCAGCGTGAATTGTGGAATATCTACGGTATTAAAATGAGCCAATAAGTCTGAGCGGTTTGGATTGATCGCAATACCTACTTCTGTGACTACGACGTCGATACTTGATCCTGGTGTGACCACTGTATTGACTTGATCCACGATCGTAGGGATTCTTCCGCGAACTAACGGAGCGATAACTAGGCTCATTTTACATGCCATACTCGTATCTGAATGCCCGCCAGAAGCTCCACGGATCACCCCATCGGACCCAGTGATCACGTTGACATTATAATCTGTATCGATCTCCAAAGCAGATAAGATAGCCGTATCTAGCTGATTGATCACTGAACCTTTACTTAAAGGTGAAGCATACATATTGGCATCAATCTCATAATGCTGGTCATTTTTCCCTAACGACAACGCAGAAGAATGATCAAAATCTTGGACATCGATGATTTTTTCAACTAAGCCTTCTTCTAATAATTCGACCATGGCATTCGTGATTCCGCCAAGAGCAAAACTTGCAGTAATACCATCTTCGATCATTGCTTCTCGCAAAAAGCGTGAAACAGCTAATGCTGCGCCTCCTGTCCCTGTTTGGAAGGAGAAACCTTCACGGTAATAAGGCGAATTCGTGATTACTTTCGCTGCATATTCAGCAATCAATAATTCTTTGGGATTTTTTGTAAATCTAGTGGCACCTTTAGCAATTCCTTCTGGATCACCGATTTCATCAATCTCCACTACAAAATCAACATCCGTTTGTGGAATGCTGATGGGGGTGTTCGGGAAAGGAACAAGCGTGTCTGTGATGATGACTACCTGATCTGCATATTTCGCATCAACCATTGCATACCCCAGAGAGCCGCAAGTGGCCTTTCCTACCGTACCATTCGCATTTCCATAAGCATCTGAACTAGGCGCTCCTAGAAATGCCACATCGATATGGATATCCCCAGTGGCAATCGCGCGAGCCCGTCCACCATGTGAACGAATAATCACTGGATTCTCCATGATTCCTTCAGAGATAGCTGCCCCGACTTTATCTCTTAGACCGCTGGAAGTAATGTTTGTGACTACTCCGTTTTTGATATGCTCAATCAAGGGCTCGTGTACATTTGCAATGGAACTTGGCGCAATCGTCAGATTTTTGATGCCCATGTGCGCAATTTCTGCCAATACTTGGTTCATCACTCGATCACCTTCACGAAAATGATGATGGAAAGAAATCGTCATGCCGTCTTTTAACCCTGTTTTTTCGATTGCTTCACGTAGACTGCCTACTAATTTTGTTTCTCGTGGTTTTCTTGGCACGATCCTGCGACTGGCTTCATCATATGGTGTGATATGCGCCAATTCTCCTTCGAAAATATCGTAATGTTCAGCGATTTCTTGAGGGATCTCTTTTCCCGCTTTGTTTCTAACCATCTTTACATCCCCTCCTCTGAGATTAATTTGGCTGCTTTTGCAAGTGCAATCACTCGTTGCGCCCGTTCTACGATTGGTTTGTCGATCATTTTTCCGTTGAGTGAAATGACACCAGAACCTTTTGCTTCCGCTTCGTTGATCGCCCAAATCACTTCTTTTGCATGTTGGATCTCTTTTTCCGTTGGTGCATAGATGGCATTGACTAATGGAATCTGTCGAGGATTGATCACGGATTTCCCATCGAACCCTAGCTGTTTAATCAAGTTTGTTTCTGCTTGTAATCCTTCGACATTGTCTACATCAGAATAAACAGTATCGATTGCTGCGATTCCTGCTGCTCGTGCCGCATGTAAAATCATATTTCGTGCAAAAAACAGTTCTTGCCCATCTGGATATCGTTTTGTTTTCATATTCGTCACATAATCTTCTGCGCCCAAAGCAATCCCAATCAGTCGAGTAGATGCTTGCGCGATTTCTCGTGCATTCAACACACCTTCTGCAGATTCGATCGCTGCCATCATTTTTGTTGTACCAATTGGGATCTGATTGCTTTCTTCCACTAGTGTAATTGCTTCATCCACATCAATGATATCTTGAGCTGTCTCTGTTTTAGGTAATCGAATGACATTGACACCTGCTAAAACGACTGCTTCAATATCTTGTTTTCCGACAGTATCTAATCCATTGATTCGCACAACTGTTTCAACTGCTGAATAATCAAAGGTCTTTAAAGCAAAATGGACAAGTGTCCGTGCTGCATCTTTTTCTTTTAATGAAACCGCATCCTCTAGATCAAACATGATGGAATCTGCTCCATATAGTGGCGCATCGCGAAGCATTGCCGCATTTGCACCTGGAACAAACATCATCGTTCTTCTTAAACGTTCCATGAGTCGATCTCCTTCCAATCATAACTTTCTTCTTCCGCTGCGCGATGGACAGCAGTAATCAAACGAGCAACGATCGTACAATCTAAGGCACCTTTGTCCACTGCTGTTACTTTTGCTCGTGTAATCCCCAATTGTTGTAAGGTAGTGGTCATCATCTGATGAATCTGTTTCCCAAATTGTTTTTCCACGCTGCTTTCTAATGAAAGTTCGATTTGCTCCTGTTCATTAGGTGCAATAGTAATTAAAATATCACTTGATTCTACTGTACCGGCAGAAGCGATTTTTTTGATTTCCATTCGTTTCACTCCTTGATTATTTTCAATTTATGCAAATACATGTAAGTCGTCTCTGGCAGAAATTTTTTTAAAAGAGGCAAGTCATTTTTTTGAATGGCTTCACGAACTTTTGTCGCACTGATGATCGAATCATCAACCTGTAAACGAGGAATGATCGTCAAAGTTATTTCTGGATAAAAGACAGCTTTCATTGCTTCGTTATACTTATTCGTTACTGGCGAAAATGGTTCTTCACCGACATAGCGCCTTTTGATCATTAAGATTGGTGCAATCTTTTGCTTGAACAATTGTGCATCAAAGGTAGCCTGTAGCTGAGCAAGTTCTAATGGCGCACGCTCTTTTAGAAAATAAGTAGGAAATACGGCAGACGATACAAGATACTCTTTGGTCGTCAACACCACCACATTTTTTAAATGTGCAACCCCCATTTTCACCATTTCCAATCGATCTCTTGCAGAAAATTCAGAGTGCTCTTCTGATAGAACAAAGACATAGACTTGTTCACTTTCAGCAGCTGCTTTCTCAATCAAATATTGATGCCCTTTGGTAAATGGATTGGCATTCATCACGATTGCACTTTGATTTTTCCCTTCTTTTTTTCTACTTCGCAAATATGCTTCATATTGGTTGAAGGAAGGCGCTCCGAATTCCATGAAACTGATCGTTTGAGTCGTTAATATTTCTTGGAAACCCAAAGAATGAAAAATCGCTTGATTCTCTGGCTTTGTATATACAAACAGATGGATTTGGTCCACCGCTCTTAATCGTTCCACTAAATGTGTGATTATACTTGTTAAAAGATTCTCAGATTGATAATTCTTACAAACAGCAAGACATTTGATGATTTTCCCTTGATAAGAACCTGTAGCAATCAGTTGGCCTTTTTCATAAATGCCCACCGTATACTCGACTGGTTCATCTGTGCGCAGACCTGTTTTTTCTAACAGCGCGCACCATTGTTGCCATGCTTTCTTATCTTGAGCTAACCACAAACGTTTTAGATTCTCCATTTGACCCCTTCTTTATTTTTTTACTGGGAACAGTTTTGCTAAAGTTAATGAGGCTAAGTAGATGATCAAGATAACTGCAAAAACACCGCCCCAACCGAAAAGTAATAGTTCTAATGATACCCACAAATCATGTGTCATCTGTCTTCCTCCTTCTTAAGTTAATAAGGCTAATAACAGCCCACCAGCGATAACAGATGCAATCTGTCCCGAAACATTCGCGCCTGCTGCATGCATCAAAATAAAGTTTTGCGGATCTTCATCTGTTGCCATTTTTTGGATCACTCGACTAGACATTGGAAATGCAGAGATACCTGCTGCACCAATCATTGGATTGACTTTTTCTTTACGGAAAAGGTTCAATAACTTCGCAAACAATACCCCACCGATTGAATCCATGATGAACGCCACTAATCCTAGTGCAATGACCATCAACGTATCGATTTGCAGGAATTCTTCATATTGCATTTTCACTGAGATCGATAACCCTAAAAGAATACTGATAATGTTGACTAGTTCATTTTGTGCAGTAATAGAAAGTCGATCTAATACACCACATTCTCTTAACAGATTCCCAAACATCAAGAAACCTACAAGTGGCAGCGATACTGGTGCAATCAATCCAGCAACGATCGAGATCACAATTGGAAAAAGAATCTTCGCTGTTTGTGAGACTTCACCTGCTCGATAGTTCATTCTGATCCGACGTTCATTTTTAGTTGTTACTGCTTTGATGGCTATAGGCTGGATGATTGGCACTAACGCCATGTAGGAGTAAGCGGCAACCATGATTGCTCCCATGTATTTTGAGTTCAGTGTGTTCGCTACAAAAATAGAAGTAGGTCCATCGGCCGCACCAATGATCCCGATAGATGCAGCATCATTTAAATCAAATCCTAGCAACACCGCCATAATGATCGTAAAGAAGATCCCAAACTGAGCAGCGGCTCCAAATAACAATAGGAATGGATTTTGCAACAATGGACCAAAGTCGATCATTGCACCGATCCCGATAAATAATAGCAATGGAAATAGTTCTGTGTTGATCCCCATATCAAAGAGTACTTGGAATGGCCCCGCCTCTCCACCGGCACTCAATACTCCTGAGTTCGGAAAATTGACTAAGATCGTTCCTAAGCCCATCGGTACTAATAAAGTTGGCTCATATTCTTTTTTGATTCCCAGATACATCAGCACGCCACCGATGATCATCATGACCAAGCGACCAGGTTCAGCCCCGATCCCCATCACACCTTCTAACAAAGTCTCCATAAACGTCACTTCCTCTTTTCTTTAAATTAATTGATTGTGATCAGCGCATCTCCTGGATTGACCATATCCCCCGTTGAAACATGGATGCCAGCAACAATTCCTGACTTTCCAGCAACGATTTCATTTTCCATCTTCATTGCCTCTAAGATCATCAATGGTTGGTTTTCTTGAACGGATTCTCCTGGATTAACTAGGATTTTAAGAATCGTACCAGGCATTGGTGCAGTCATCGCATCTGCTGCGGCAGCACTGGTTTGAACTGGTGCTGCTGGTGCTGCTTGTTCAACTACTGGTTCTGGATTTGCTGCCGGAGCTGGTGCGGTTGGTTGCGGTACACTAGCAACTTGTGGTGCGCCGATTTCTTCCATCTCTACTAAATATTCTGTTCCATTTACTGTAATTTTAAATTTTCGCAACATGTTATTTCCTCCATTATTTTGATCTTTTCTTTATATTTTTGACAATGAATTGTGATTGCTGAGATTCCCCTGCCATAATACTTGCCGCAATTACGGAAGTAAGGACAACTTCAGGATTCTTTTGCTTGATACTTTTGATAATAAATCGGCTATCTGGTCGATCACCTGCGGCGATCGCCGTAGCAATCACACTAACTAAGTCATAATCCTCTGGGGGAGCCTGTATATATTCTGGAACCGCTTCCCATTCATCGGTCAACACACGATGTTTTTCTTGTTGATTGCTCGGTTGGATAAATTTCTCTTCTTTTTGTGTTTTTTTGAACAATCTTTCGAAGATCCCCATTTCTCCTCTCCTTTCTATTTTTCTGACTTACTCTTAATTATAAAAATTACTCGAGATACGGCTAGTGTGAATTGTAGGATAAATTGTTTTTTCATTGTTTCTTTTTATTCATTTTTTCTAAAAACTAGTTAAAACGTTGATATGAAGCGTTTTTCATAGCGTTAATATTTCATTAAGAACTTTTTAAGCAAGCGATAAGATTTGTTTCTCTGGATTGTTTTTTTCCTGTTCTTTTTCTAGGAACCTCTTTTCTTCTCTCAAAATTTTGACTATTCTTAACCACATCAAAGAAAGTAAAAAAGAAAGGAGATGCTCCAAATTTGTTTATATCATCACAAATAAGAACTTATTTTTTTACGATTATTTGTTAACGCTTACAGATTTTTATTTTAGTTAGAGAGGAAGGAACACCATGTTACTTACTGTTTTATCTTATGCTATGATCATTGTTTTTATGTTCGTTATTATGAAAAAGAAGATGTCTCCTTTTACTTCTTTAGTCCTTATCCCGTTGATTTTTACACTTGTTGCGATGGTATCAGGTGTCGCTGAGAAAGGTTCAATTGGTGATTTTGTTTTAGAAGGGATTTCTACTACCGCTAACACGGGGATCATGTTGCTTTTTGCTATTTTATATTTTTCAATCATGCTTGATGCAGGTCTATTTGACCCCATCACTAAAAAAATGATTTATTTTGCTAAAGGCGATCCGATGAAAGTATTGATGGCTACAGCAGTCGTTTCAGCAGCCGTTTCATTGAATGGCGATGGAACAACCACCACGTTGATTTGCTGTTCTGCATTTATTCCGATTTATAAGAAGTTGAATATGAAGATGATGAATCTAGGTGTTTTGATCATCCTACAAAACACGATCATGAATCTTTTGCCTTGGGGTGGTCCAACAGCACGTGCGATGGCAGTATTAGAAGTAGATGCTGACATCTTGACCTATCTTCTGCCTGGTATGGTTCTTTCTCTGCTTTATGTTACCTTCTTTGTTGCTCGGAGAATGGGAAAACAAGAACGGGCACGTTTAGGGATCACAGAACTCACTACTGAAGAAATCGAAGAGATGACCACGATCACTGATCCTGATACATTAAAAATTCGTTGTCCGCACAACTTTATTTTCAATGGATTGTTAACGATCCTTTTGATTGCTTGGCTTGTAGCAAGCTCGTTTATCGATGCGATCGCATTACCGCCGATTTTACTGTTTTTAGTGGGTACATGTATCGCGTTGATGATCAACTACCCAATATTAAAAGATCAATCTGCACGTATTGGTGCAAATGGTGGGGACGCTGTTCAAGTAGTTATCTTAGTCTTCGCAGCCGGTGTCTTCATGGGCTTGTTCCAAGGTTCAGGGATGGCAACTGCTTTAGCGAATAGTTTCACTACGATCATTCCAGAACAACTGGCAGGCTTCTGGGGATTAGTCATCGCCTTGATTTCTGCTCCAGGTACATTCTTTATTTCAAATGACGGTTTCTACTTTGGGGTCTTACCAGTCTTAGCTGAAGCAGGAAGAGCCTATGGATTTACTAATATGGAGATGGCTCTTGCTTCATTGATGGGACAAGCCTTCCACTTATTAAGCCCACTTGTCGCATTTATTTACTTGCTTTTACGCTTAACTGGCTTAGATATGGGACAATGGCAGAAAGAATCTGCAAAATATGCCTTAGGTATCTTCATCATCTTTGTAGTAACGATCGTACTTTTAGGCCATATGCCACTTTATATTCCACAATAAACAAAAATAGCTAGTAGAAAATTTAGGATTGAATTTAGTTGTGTTTTTCGTTATGATTCCGATAATGAACCGATTAGTTCCTTATAAGTAGATAAGATAGACGGCGTTTATTACGAAGTTCCTGTTCAATAAAAAGTTGAGTGACTGATCTCCTCTTGATTGATGAAAGGTGCCTTACAATAAATGCCGTTTATTTGAACGAATCAGAGTAGGAGTTGACAAATGAATGCAATGATTGAAAACGTCAGACAAAACTTAGACTTCTCGCAGAACAAGACTTTAAAAGTTCTTGTGTATGAAGCATTTCGCAAAACGATTATTTTAGGTCAAATCCCTGCAGGCTCTAGAATCAATGAAAAAGAGTTCTCAGATACCTTGAATATCAGTCGAACACCCATCCGTTATGCGTTAAGGCAATTAGTTGATGAACAGTTGGTCGAACATGTACCTAAAATCGGGATCGTAGTCAAAGGAATCAGTAAAAAAGATGCATATGAAATTTTTGATATACGCAAATCTCTTGATACATTGGCAACAATCAAAGCAATGGAAAAAATGGATGAGAAAGATTTTCTGGAATTAAAAGAATTACTGACATATGGAGACAAATTGAACGAAGAAGACCGTGTTGATGAATTGTTAGCCAATTTTTCAGATTTCAATACCTTCATTTATGAAAAAAGTCAGATGTTACGTTTAAAAGGAATCGTGATGGAATTACGCTCTTATCTACTTTATTTTCGTGATATTTCGATCCGTTCTTCTGAACGACGCAGCGTTGCTTTAGCCGAACATTGGTTGATCTATCGAGGGATGAAAACAAACAATATTGCACAGATAAAGATGATCACGCAGGAACATTTAGATCATTCATTGCAATTCATACTAGCGGAAATGGAGCGACAAAAAATTGGATGAACAATTACTTACGATCAGTAGCTATGCGGAAACGGCTTTATACGAAGAAGTTGCGTTGTCGCCAAAACCTGGGCTCGTAGATCGCTTTTCAAACGGGGCCCACCGTGACATGGATTTCCAAACGTTTCTGGCGAGCATCCAAAGCCTGCGCCCATTCTTCAAGGAATATCTCTATTTAGGTTTGACACATCGCGGTCAGCCTTCTTTATTATTCAACTCTTTGCGTGAAACTGGAAAAATGGCGGAAACAGCTATGCTGAAAGCAACAAAAGGAATCAATACACATAAAGGAGCTAACTTTTCTTTTGCTGTTTTACTAGGGGCTACAGGACTTCATATGCAGTTGAATACACATCTCCCTTTTACTGCTAAAGATACTCAAAAGATACTGTCACTTTCACAGGATATCACGCAAGACGTAGTCGCCAAAGATTTTCAACAATTAACAACCAAGCAACACTTGTCTTATGGGGAAGAATTGTATTTGAAGTACCAAATATCTGGTATTCGTGGGGAAGCGGCCAACGGATATCCGGCATTGCAAAAATTGATGTGTTTTTTGCGCAAACACCAAGAACTCAGGCAAGAGGAATTACTTTTACGTGCATTACTGTATTTAATGAGTGAGGTGGAAGACAGCAATATCCTCCATCGTGGGGGGCGAGATGCTTTAAAAGAGATAAAAAAAGAAAGCTTAGATTTACAGAAATCTAGACTTTCTTATGTGCAACTAGTAAAAAAATTAAAAGAATATGATCAGCAACTGACTACCCGCTATCTCAGTCCAGGTGGTTCAGCAGATCTACTCTCATTAGGGATCTATTTTTCATTTTTAGAAAAATTGTTTTCCCCTTCTGGTAAAAAGGTATAGCCGATCCCCCAAACCGTTTTGATATACTGCGCGTTTTTGGGGTCGGTTTCAATTTTATTTCTTAGATGATTCACAAAAACCATGATCGTGTTTGCGTCAAATTCGCCATCTTCCCAGACGCTGCTATAGATCTGTTCTTTCGAAAAAACCTGGTCCGAATTCAGCATAAAAAAACGCATCAATTGGATTTCCTTGGAAGAAAGCTTGATAGGCTGTCCATTTTTATAAAGTTGGTAGCGATTTTGATCAAAACGAAAATCGCCAACAATGATTTCTTTTTTTTCAGCTGTCGAATGATGATTCCGAATCACTTTGTTACGATCCAACGCCGCAACAACTTGAGCACGTAAAAGATCCAAAGAAAAAGGCTTTGTCAAATATTGATCTGCGCCAACTTCAAGGCCATTGATGATTTCTTGCTCACTTGTTTTACCGCTTAAAAAGAAAATAGGCGTAAATGGATTCACTTCTCGGATCATTTGAGCAAGATGATACCCATCATTTTCATGCTCCAAACAGATATCCAACAAAAATAGATCAAACTCGACTCGAGTGATGATATCTAGCGCTTTTTCTACTGAATCACTTTGATACACTAGAATCCCTGTTGACTGAAGTGCTTTCCAAATCAAACGGCGTACACTTGGTTCATCGTCTATGATTAATATTTTTTCATTTCGCAAAAGAAACTCTCCTCGCTTTATTATATAATAATGGAAACGGTAAAAAGGAAGATCATGATGAAAAAGCTAACTTACAAGAAACTTTATAGTCTCATCCTAGTCGTTACATTACTGACGATTCTCGGCATGATTTTCACCTGCTCTAGCTATTACCAGTTGCAAAAGCATGCGGTTGATCTAGCAGAAAATCAGCTCTCGACCCTCAATCATTCCGCAATAAACGTAGTGAAAACAAAGTTTCGTTCTTATCAGCAAACATTGAACCTGCTCCAACCAGAAATGACAAACGAACAGTTCATTGACGAACCAAAGAATCTTTCCAATTTAAAAAATGAAAAAGCGCTCGTTGGTCTTTTCCTTTTTTCGCAGGATGGAACCTTAATAAATAGCCAACCTTTGCATACCGCACAACCGACTGCAGGATTAGCTAAACTTGTTGCCAAAGATCCCGACTTTTCTCAAGCTTTATCGGGTAGTATCAAGCAGAATGGTGCCGTTTATTTCAATGATAACCACTCTTACATAAATATCTATCAAACCGTGCCTTTAAACAATAACCAGCATGCCTTACTCGTATTGCTCGCTGATCTGCAGACCCTCTACCATTCTGAATTATTGGATACAGATGATCAAGCTGGTTACACGATGGTCAAAAATCAAGAAATGAAAGTCGTCATGCATCCTTCAAGTGAGCAAATAGGTCTTTCTATTGTAAATGGGCGAGAAGAGAAATATCCCACACTTGATTTATCTGATCTAAAAAAATTAGAAAAAAAGCAATTGACACAATCTAGAGGGGATGCTGTCTATTACTCTTATTGGTGGCCTAAACCAAAAATAAAAAGAGTATTGAAAATCACGTCATTCGAATGGACTACTATTGGAAATAGCCGTCTCATTTTTGCCAGCAATGAAGACTACTACGAAAGAAACGGCTTGTTGCTGCAAGATGGATTGATCATTATCGGTTTACTCATGATCTTATTGGTTGTCATCGCGTTATTAGGTCTATCAATTAAATATTATCATAAGCGCAACCAAACTTATGCTGAAAATTTACAATTAAAGAAACATCAACAGTTGCTCCAAGAGAAGCATGCCCTTGAAAAACAAATTCTTCAAGAATCAAAGCTCGAAACAATTGGGTTACTGACCACCACGATCGTCCATGACATGAACAACTTTTTAACGCCCATCATTGGTAATTTGCAGTTGCTGATGGAAGAACATCATGAAGACGAACTATTAGTGGATGACCTTAATGAAGTTTACCAATCTGCGATCAAAGGACAGAACCTTTCAAAGAATGTTCTACGTTTTTCAAAAGTGGAAACAGCACCTAAAAGTAATTATGCACTTTCGCAGGTAATACAAGAAGCTATCGATCATCTTTCTTTACTCGTGCCAAAAAGCTTTACTTTAACTACGGATTTGCCAGATATAGGTAAAACTGTCTTTGAAAAAGAAGATCTGCAAATCATCATCTACAACTTGATCACGAATGCTTATCAGGCCAAACAAGATGCACATGTTTCAATTACACTCTTTGCTGATGATCCATCTGCATATTTTGATCAATCGCTACTTCCCAAGACGAAGAAAAAGACAAATGCACCTGGTCATTTCGCAATTATCGAAATTTCTGATAACGGACCTGGTATTCCTTTAGAGATCAGAGAAAAAATTTTTACTCCCTTCTTTACAACAAAAAAAGAAGTCGGCGGAACCGGCCTAGGGTTATTCATCGTTTCATCCATCATCAAAAAAAATGGATGGTCGATCCAACTCGTCAGCCAGTCACAAGGCACTACCTTTTATTTAGGTATTCCGTTAAACTAAGTTTCAAAAAATAGACTTTGTTAAAAATTTTCAAGAAAATTCGCTACTGAATGAGAAAAGCAATACGAATTTTCTTGAAGCTTTTTTATATATTATCACGAAAACGTTAACAAAATGAAAACAAGAATAATTATTATCAACAGTTTTATTAGTTATTTTTCATTTAACCCTCAATAAAATAAACTATAAAATAATAAAATTTATGCTTTATTTTTTCTGTAAATACACTTATACTTTGATTGTGTTAGTTTATTAATAACGAATTTTAAAAATGTATCTTTTATTATTACTAACAGCATCACTAGTCAAGTCCATAATCCTGTGTAAAATACTATACAATGTTTTACCGGTCTCTCATTGATCAAACTTAATATATTTTC